>JAZNMO010000069.1:0-12898 GCA_045579665.1 Lachnospiraceae bacterium | reverse complement strand
AATCATTCGTTTATGTAAGGAAAACAATCTTACAGATGCAACTAAAAAAAGTTTTGAAAACTATGGAGATATTTTTATTGTTGATTCCATCGATGAAGCTATAAATGCTGTAAACGAAATAGCTCCTGAACATGTAGAATTACTTTTAGACAATTGCGAAGACATACTCCCAAAGCTAACTAATGCAGGAGCCATATTTGTTGGTGCATACAGTTCCGAGCCTGTTGGTGATTATTTCTGTGGAACCAACCACATTCTTCCAACCTGTGGAACTGCTAGATTTTCCTCTGGCATGTCCGTTCAGGAATTTATGAGAGGATATAGTGTTATCAAATATCCAGAAAACGCCCTAAAATCTAACGCTGAGCACATCATCCAACTCGCCGAAGCCGAAGGCATGATGGCACATGCATTAGCCGTGAAAGTTAGACAATAAAATTAAGAATCCCAATTAAACCCAAAAACAGCCGCACAAAATGTGCGGCTGCCATTCACTACGAAATACTTGCTGAGCTATGCTCACTCTTATATGTATTCTTCCAATTCTTGAATTTTTTCTTCGCCTTATTATACTGCTTATCTTCCTCAGACCAAACGCGAAGTTCCTTAGTCTCTAACTTCTTACCTAATGTTCTGATAATATGTTCCTCCATATTATCCTTAGAAATACCCTGTTCATTTAATGTGAATGTAATAATCGCCTTATTTAACGATTCCTGCTCACACTTTGTGTTCGATCTACACTTTACAACGATTTCACCGGTCCCCCAACCAGTCGTTTCGTAAGTTACAGTGCCTAAAGTCATCAATCGACTTATAGTACTCTCCTCAGTTGAAACTCCCTTCATATAGTTTTCCTCCAATCCTTCGTTTATTACAAAAGTATTACAATTGAACTATAACATATTTCAAAGATGCAATGCAATGGTATTCAAAATTTACGGCGTTTTACCCAATTTAAGGCAATCTTTTGTATCATAATGCCTAAGCAAACTATTATATTAGAATTTTCTTTTCGTATTTTTAGAAAATTCCATTGTGCATTTTTCACAAACAGAATATTTTGTATACAAAAAGACGCCTGCCTCATGACAAGCGCCTTATACTTACTATAAAATTGTTACACCCTTGCTATGTGCATACTCAATCGTATCCTCCGGCCAAATCGATACCTGAACCTCACCGATATGAGCCTTTCTTAAAAAGAACATACAGATTCTTGACTGGCCAATACCTCCTCCGATGGTATATGGAAGCTCCTTGTTAAGTAGTGCCTTCTGGAAAGCAAGCTCTGCTCTCTCAGGACAGCCGGCAATATCAAGCTGCTCTCTTAACGCATCCTCATCGACACGAATACCCATAGAGGATAACTCTAACGCAATATCAATGACAGGATAATATACAATAATATCACCGTTCAACTTCCAGTCATCATAGTCCGGAGCACGACCATCATGTCTCTCACCTGAGTTTAACACACCACCAATTTGCATGATAAATACCGCACCCTTAAGTTTTGCGATATTATACTCACGCTCCTTGGCTGTACAGTTAGGATACATATCCTCTAACTCTTGAGAAGTAATAAAAGTAATCTCCTCCGGTAAAATACAGTCTATGTAATCATACTTATTCGCCATATACTTCTCTGTTACACGCAGTGCTTCGTATACTTCCTTAACACTCTTCTTAAGCATCTCCATCGTACGCTGCTCTTTCGTAATAACCTTCTCCCAATCCCACTGGTCTACGTAAATGGAATGAATATTATCTGTCTCTTCATCGCGGCGAATCGCGTTCATATCAGTATACAAACCTTCACCAACATTAAATCCATAACGTCCAAGTGCCATTCTCTTCCACTTTGCAAGAGAATGTACAATCTCAACCTCTCTGTCATCAAGCTCTTTGATACCAAATGCTACAGGTCTCTCCACACCATTTAAGTTATCATTCAAACCCGACTCCGGTGTTACAAACAGCGGTGCTGAAACACGATGTAAATTAAGCTGCGTTGCAAGCTCTCTTTCGAAGAAATCCTTTACTCTCTTGATTGCAATCTCTGTATCCTTCAATCCAAGAGCCGGCTTATAGCCTTCAGGTATAAACTGTTCCATACTTTGCCTCCTCATATATCAGTAGGAATACTCCCAACTGAATAAACGTAAAGGTTGAAAGCTACTTCCAACCTTTACAATAATATTATCATTTATAATACTTTATCACCAATGATATCTTATCATTATTATAAGTCACAGTTATTAACTGTTCTAGGGAATGGAATTACATCACGAATGTTACCCATACCTGTCAGATACATTACACATCTCTCGAATCCAAGACCGAATCCTGCATGTCTTGCACTACCGTATCTTCTCAAATCCATATAGAAATCGTAATCCTCAGGGTTGAGATTACACTCCTTCATTCTTGCTTCAAGAATATCAAGCTTATCCTCTCTCTGGCTACCACCAATAATCTCACCAATACCCGGCACAAGGCAGTCCATAGCAGCAACAGTCTTGCCATCCTCATTAAGCTTCATATAGAACGCCTTAATCTCCTTTGGATAATCTGTAACGAAGACAGGACGTCCAAATAACTTCTCTGTTAAATATCTCTCATGCTCTGTCTGTAAATCACAGCCCCATGATACCTTGTATTCAAACTCATCATTGTGCTTCTCTAACTCTGTAATCGCATCTGTATATGTGATATGTCCAAACTCAGAGTTTGCAACATGCTGTAATCTCTCGATTAATCCCTTATCTACAAACTGATTAAAGAACTCCATCTCCTCAGGTGCATTCTCTAATACATAGTTAATCACGTACTTAAGCATGCTCTCGGCAAGCATCATATCATCCTTCAAATCAGCAAATGCAATCACAGGCTCAATCATCCAGAACTCTGCCGCATGACGTGTTGTATTAGAATTCTCTGCACGGAATGTTGGTCCAAATGTATAGATATTCTTAAATGCCATAGCATATGTCTCACCGTTAAGCTGTCCGCTTACAGTAAGATTAGTAGGCTTATTAAAGAAATCCTTGCTAAAATCAACCTTACCATCCTCTGTCATAGGAATATTATTCAAATCAAGTGTGGTTACCTGGAACATCTCTCCGGCACCCTCACAGTCACTTCCTGTAATCAATGGTGTATGAACATATACAAAATCTCTCTCCTGGAAGAACTTATGAATCGCATATGCACATAAAGAACGCACTCTAAATACAGCCTGGAATGTATTTGTACGAGGACGAAGATGTGAAATCGTTCTCAAATACTCAAAGCTGTGACGCTTCTTCTGTAATGGATAATCAGGTGTTGAATCACCTTCGATTACTACCTCTGTAGCCTGAATCTCAAATGGTTGCTTCGCCTGAGGTGTCAATGTAACAATACCCTTAACGATTACTGCCGCACCTACATTTAACTTAGAAATATTATTGAAATTATCCAATGCATCACTATAAACTACCTGCAAAGGCTCAAAAAATGTTCCATCGTTAACTACAAGGAAACCAAAAGTCTTAGAATCTCTTCTACTTCTAAGCCAACCACCGATGGTTACTTCCTTGTCCGCATAATCTTTGTAATTACGGTATAAATCCTTAATGTTAATCATATAACAACCTCCAGTTTCTCATAGAGTAGTCTTAACTAGGTAAACTAAGCGCACTCTATATTTTCACATTATTATATTATACTCACTTTGCGCAAGCTCTGCAATGTATTTGTTACTTTTTTATGTTGATTTTTTATTTTTCTTCCTAAAATAACCCCTCTGTCCAATTCACTCAATCGGTCAGAGGGGAAAATCAAACTACTTATGTTTTTATCTCTTACGCAATACAAATCTTTCAAGCATTGCTTCCAAATTCTCAGACTGTGTAGACAGCTCTTCACTTACCGCCGAAGTCTCCTGCGCAGCTGCTGTGTTTGTTTGTACTACTGCTGAAATCTGCTCAATTCCAGCGTCAATCTGCTTCAACATATCTGCTTGCACTCTAGAGGCCTCTGCAACACCTGATGCCATCTCTGAAAATGTCTCCATATTTGCCAACACCGTATTAATCGAGGCCATAGTGTTCTCCACAATCCGATTACCTTCTTCTACCTCTGCCAAAGACTTGCTGATTAACTCTCTGGTCGTCACTGCTGACTGTGCACTGTCTGTGGCCAGCTTTCCCATCTGATCAGCTACTACTGCAAATCCACGTCCTGCTTCACCAGCCCTTGCGGCCTCAATAGAAGCATTCAATGATAACAGATTTGTCTGTGAAGCAATATCCTCAATTGCTTCTATGATATTCTCAATTTCCTTAGAAGTTTCCGTAATTCTTTCCATCGCATCCGTCAACAGCTTAATTTCTTCCTGACTCTTCTCTGCATCTACAGCCGCAGCCTTGGCATCTGTCGCAGCCTTATTTGCGCTATCAGCGCTATCTTCTGAAATATTTGTAATATCATCAATAGTTGAAGTCAACTCCTCAATTGCTCCCGCTTGATTTGTTGCACCTTCTGACAAGCCATGCGCATTCTGAGCTAACTGCTCCGCTCCTTGCATTACCTGTTCAGAAGCAACTCTAATCTGACTTAATGTTTCATCCAGCTGTCCATTCAACTTATTCATCGCTACAAGCATCGTTTTAAAATCCCCAACATAATACTGTTCAGCTGATGAATTTATATCAAAACGACCTTCTGCCATTTCTCCCATGATATAACCCGCATCATTAATAATTGTATGTAACTGCCCTCCAGTTTCTCGAATATCGTCTGCAAGTTCGCCTATTTCGTCCTTGCCATCATATTCAATTGTAATATCCAGTTCGCCAGCCTTCAACTTACGAACTGCTGCCTGTAATTCACTAATCGGTTCAACAATCGCATATGAAAGACTCTTAGCAACCGTACTACACAAATTGAGAATAAGCACAGTCAATACTAACAAAATAATAATCGATATAATACCGCCCTGTGCTGGTATTTTATTCTTTGACAACATCGAAACTAATATCGCAATACTAACAATGGAAATAAAATCCAAAACAAGTACACCTATAATAATCGCAGTAAATGATTTCTTGAATTTTTCTTCCATTCTGGCATTTTTTAAATTCTGATTCATCTGTACTTTCTTCTGCTTTTCGCTCATATATCCCTCCGACACACACAAATTATACTATCATACATAGTTTAACAAAAATTATGCGCTATAGCAATGCATTTTCATACAATTCCACGTTTTTTCTCAAATATCAACACATCAAAACAGTAAGTTGTTAACAGATACTTACGAAGCAAAAAAGCTACCGACATAATCAGTAGCTTTGAATGTATATTCACTGTCGCAAAATATTTGATTTTCGAATTCTTCCTACCACTCATATGGTGTTGCCTGATACCAACGTATATCAGGCATTCAAGTTCTTCCTACCACTCATACGGTGTTGCCTGATATACGTAATAATTCAACCAATTGGTATATAAATTATTACTATGTGAACGCCACTGTAAATCAGGTCTCTTTGTTGCATCATCGTTCGGATAATAATTTCTTGGAATATGAATCGGCAATCCCTTACCAAGGTCTCGCTTGTATTCCTTATCCAAAGTATATCTGTCATACTCCGGATGACCATTCACAAATATCTTCTTACCATTCTCAGCGTAGGCTAAGAACACACCGGCCTCCGGTGACTCAGCCAATACAGTAACAGCCTCGCAGGCATGAATATCTGCTGCCGGAGTCTCCGTATGACGGCTGTGTGGCGCAAGAAAATAATCATCAAAGCCACGTACCAATGGCACCTTACGATTCTCCACCTTATGAGAATAAAGGCCAAACAGCTTTTCTGAAAGCAGTCTCTTCTGAATGCCGTAATAATGATAGAATCCTGCCTGTGCCCCCCAACAGATATGAAGCGTAGAGGTAACATTCTTCTCTGCCCAATCCATAATCATACAAAGCTCATCCCAATAATCCACTTCTTCAAATGTAATATCCTCAACAGGCGCACCTGTGATAATCATTCCATCAAAACGCTTATCCTTAATCTCCTCAAATGTTGTATAAAAGCGATTCAAATGGTTCGCAGAGGTATTCTGTGACACATGGCTTGTAACCATAAGAAATGTCACATCCACCTGCAATGGTGTATTTGACAACGCTCTAAGAAGCTGTAACTCTGTATCCTGCTTAATCGGCATCAGATTCAAGATGCAGACCTGCAGAGGACGAATGTCCTGATGCATGGCACGATTCTCGTCCATGACAAATATATTCTCATTTTCCAATATTTCTTTTGCCGGTAAATCACTCTGTATCTTAATTGGCATAATGTTCCTCCTAAATTTTCCTATACATGATAGAATATCATGTTAGAAATAGTTTTTCAAGAAATCTTCCTCAGTCAGAATCGGCACCCCAAGTTCCTTCGCCTTCTTATTCTTAGAAGAATTCGATGTAATATCATTATTAATCAAACAAGTAGTCTTAGAAGTAACACTTCCTGTCACCTTGCCGCCCTTCTTCTCAATCACATCCTTAAGCTCGTTACGATTCTCAAAATGCTCTAAGCTTCCTGTCACGACAAATACCATACCTGTAAGTGTCTGCGCAGACTCATCTACTTCCTCCTTCTCAATCTGAAGCTCAGGAAGAAGATTCTGCAATCTTGCTACATTCTCTTCATCAGCGAAATAGTCCACAAATGCCTGACCAATCACCGCACCGATACCATCTATCTGACTTAACTCCTCCACATCAGCGTTACGCATAGCCTCTAAATCAAACTTGAAATAACGACAAATTACCTTGGCATTAGCAAGTCCGATATTACTGATTCCAAGACTATAAATAAACTTAGGAAGTGTTACATTTCTAGCCGCATCTATACTAGCAATCAAATTCTGATAAGACTTTTCTCCAAAGCCATCCATCTCTACAATGTCAGCCTTATATCTATCCAAATGGAAAATATCCTTATACTCATGAATAAAACCTTTTGCAATTAATTTTTCAAGAGTAGCTTCCGATAATCCTTCAATATTCATGGCATCACGGCTTACAAACAGTGTAAATGCCTTAATCTTTTTGGCATCGCATTGCGGATTGGTGCAATACAGAGACTGCACCTCATTTACCGCCCTTACCTCCGTTTCACCACCGCATACCGGACAGCACTTTGGAAGCTCCACACTATCACTGCCCGTCAGATTCTCTGCTATCTGCGGAATAATCATATTCGCCTTATATACCATGATTTTGTCCCCAATACCAAGCTTCAAACCTCTTAAAATACTGATATTGTGTACTGACGCACGGCTGACCGTCGTGCCCTCTAACTCTACAGGCTCAAAGATAGCAACCGGATTGATGAGTCCTGTTCTGCTTGGGCTCCACTCAATCTCCAAAAGCTTCGTCTCTTTCATCTCATCTGCCCATTTAAAAGCGATAGAATCTCTTGGAAACTTTGCTGTTCGTCCAAGTGAACGTCCATACTCAATATCATCATAGGTTAACACCAGACCATCCGAAGGTACATCATAGGTTTCAATTGCCTGAGCATAGCCCTCGATTGCCTCAAGTATGTTATCCTGTGTTACCCTTACATAATCCACCACAGCAAAGCCCTGTTCCTTTAAAAATACAAACTGCTGCTCTCTGGAATTAGCAAAATCAACATCCTCTGCCTTTACCAGTGAAAATGCGTAAAATCTTACATTACGTTCTGCTGTAACAGCATTATTCAACTGTCTGACTGAACCCGAGCAGAGATTTCTAGGATTCTTATACTTTGCTTCTACATCCGCAATCTTCGCATTAATCTCTTCAAAATCTGAATAGGTAATCACTGCCTCACCTCGCAGGATTAACTCTCCTGAATATGGAATCTTAAGCGGAACATTTGCAAAAACTCTTGCATTGTTGGTTACAACCTCGCCAACCTCACCATTTCCTCTGGTAACTGCCTTGAAAAGCTCACCGTTTCTATAGGTAAGAACAACTGTCAAACCGTCCAGCTTCCAGCTAAGCAACCCTTCCTTACCATTCAGCCAGCTTCTAAGCTCTTCTCTCTCCTTCGTCTTACCAAGCGAAAGCATAGGCGCCTCATGTGCCTCCTTCGGAAGCTCATCCACTGCCTCATAACCAACGGTAATCGTCGGACTTCCGGTAAGAACGGTTCCCAACCGGGCCTCCAATGCCACAAGCTCATCATAAAGCCTATCATACTCAAGATTACTCATAATTTCTCTATCCTCAGCATAATACGCCTTAGAAGCCTTACTTAAAATCGCTACCAATTCCTTCATTCTTTCCATATTCTTATCAGCCATAACTATTTGATGCCTCCACATAACTTATATAATTCTTCTAACTCTTCCCCTGTAATCTCACGATACTTACCTACAGGCAGCTTTCCAAGCTCTATGTTGACTACCCTGTCTCTTCTAAGACTCTCCACCTTGTAACCAAATGCCGCACACATACGGCGGATTTGACGATTCAGCCCCTGTGTAATCGTTATTTTAAAGGTATACTTTCCAATCTGAGACAATTCACATGCTCTGGTAGTCTGCTCAAGCTCCTTTAAATAAACTCCCTTTGCCATACTCTCCAGAAAGTCCTGTGTAATTTCCTTATTTACCTTAACTGTATATTCCTTTTCATGGCGATTTGCGCCCTTCATCATACGCTGTATCAAATCACCATCATTCGTCATAATGATAAGTCCTGTTGAATCCTTATCTAAACGGCCTGCATAAGTTAAACGAACGGGATAATTCAATGCCTGTGTAATCGTCTTATCTGCAAACTTATCCTTCTCCGTACAGGTTACTCCAATAGGCTTATGATATGCCAAAACCACCTTTTTCTCCATAGGCTGTATCGTCTTGCCGCTTACCGTTACCACATCTGTTTCTGATACCTGCATACCACTTTTTGCCGTGATTCCATTCACTTTTACCCATCCCTGCTCAATGTATCTGTCCGCTTCTCGTCTCGAGCAGACACCACATTCTGCAAGATACTTATTCAATCTAATCATGTTAACACCTTTTCCATACATACACAGACTTTTAACCCCATGCAGCCTACGCCACATGGGGTTATCATATACTTATTATTCTTATTGCTTCTCAAAAAACTCTGCCTTTACAAAACCAATCTGACCGTTGTAATTAATCTTATACCATTCACCTTGATCCTCTAATAGGTCAAAAACGGAATCTGCCTGCGCCATTCCAAGCTTATCGCCTGATGTACCGGCACTATTCCTAACATTGACATTGGTCTTAGCTGTAACCTTACCAATGGCTTCACCATCAGCCTTCTGACTTACAAGCTCTAAGTAATCACTCTTCACATATGCTTCCTTGCCCTCGTAAACAATCTTACTCCAGCCATTCAGCTTCTGTTCCAAACGAGTAACCACCTCTCCTGCCGCCAGCTTACCAAGCTTATCTGCCTCACTGCTGTCTGACATTCTGACATTAACCGTGGCTGTTGCCTTTACTTTCTGGGAAGTCTGCTCTACTGCCTCCTGTGTCTGCTCCGGCTCTGCCATCGCTGCAACAGCACTTTCCTCCGGACTCTCAAGCTGTGCCAATGCTTCTCCTACAGAAGTTTTAACCTGTCCCGGAAGCTCTGTCAAGAACGCACACAAAGCTTCATCCTGCTCTACTGCTTCCTTATATTCAACATCAATCTTATTAAACAAATCAACTACATCGTCATGACCGGTTACATCCTGAAGAGACGTTGAAACCAAATCGTTCATATCTCCATCAATTTTTAATGAACCGTCTGTCGCAGTATATACATACCATGCATTCAGTCCAGGCGCTGTTGTCTCAATATCCTTAAACTTCACATCATAGCTTACATATACAAAGTACGCATTCTCCTCGAAGCCACTCTTAGTATGGCATACAAGATTATCATAAGATTCTATATACTCACTCTTCTTCTCGTAAGTAATAATCTCTGTATCTGCATTATAATCCTTCACTTCTCTGACAGTAGCCATGTCCCCCTCTGCCAATGCTGTATAAAACTTCGCCATCAAATCATTTACTGCCGGATATGCATCCTTCTGTAATGGCTCCTGCAATTCCTCTGTAATACTTTCTATACTCTCTGACATAGGAACTGACTGATCTGCAATCTCTGCCGGCTCAGGCTTATGCAAAACAGCAATGACTACACCTGCAACTACAGCAACGCAAGCCACTCCTGAAACTACAATCTTTATCATAGACAGTGACACTGAAGGAATTGCCTTGATAGACTTCCACAGTGCACTAACAAACTCTGCACACTTCTTAATCTCTACTTTTATGTCAAATTTCTTTGATGCTTTTGATTCCTGTACACGTTCACTCTTTGCAATAGACGCCTGCTGCGCTGTCTTTGTACTCTCTGCAACATGGTCTCTGTGGCTATTATTGTTAGCATGGTTTTTCTTCTTATTATTACTCATTTGATACTCCATTCTAGCGGTTTACACAGTATTTTCATCTCACTCCTTCATAGTGAAGATGCTTTCTTCCAAGAAAACTCTTGGAAGAAAGATGCACCCGACAGGAATCGAACCTGCATTAAAGGCGTCGGAGGCCTCCGTTCTATCCGTTAGACTACAGGTGCACAAAATATTATTACAAAATTGTTACATCACACAAGCTATCATAACATAATATATTACTTTTGTCCAGTATGACTAAATAGTACCACCATTATGCTTCGAGTATTTGGCAAAAAGTTCATCAAACGTAAACACCTGCTCCTGCAAACTCTTGTAAACCACAGGCTTCTCCCTCTCCAGTGTTTCCACAAACTGGAACATCTTCTCCTGAAGCTTTAAATGCTCAGTGGCATCCACTCTGTACATATTCGCAATACGAATCACCTTGTCCAAATACTTTGCAATCTGTCTTTCATTATTCTTCTTCACTGCATTCTGAAGAAGCTCCAAATTATCTATCGCATCAGTATCTGTTACCTTACTTAAGATATTCGCTCCCATCGCATAATATTCGTCCTCTATCTGATAAATAAATCCATATTTCTTATACATTGTCTCTGCAAAATTGCTCATTGTACTACTTCCTTTCTCAACTTTATTCGCATTTTATATAAAACTTTACATTAATAAGCATTTACTATTTCTATACCACTGTAGCATTTTATCATTAAATGTGTATTTTGTCATCAAAAAAACTGTCCTCAAAATAAAGTGAGGACAGCTACGTTTTAAAATTCAATTGTTCCGTCTGCTAACATACTAAGGAATATATCAACCAGCTTCGGGTCAAACTGTCTACCCTTGTTAGACTTCAGCTGTTCGATAATATCTTCCTTTGTCATCTTCTGCTGATAGCAGCGCTCACTATTCATAACATCAAAGGAATCCGCTACACAGATGATACGGGCAATTAGCGGAATCGCATCACCTTTGAGCCCCTCCGGGTAACCCGCACCATCATATCTCTCATGATGATACAACGCACCCTCTCTGATACCTTCAATAGAAGTGAACTCTTCCAATATCTTATTTCCATGAATTGTATGAGTTTTAATAATCTCAAACTCATCCTCCGTCAGTTTATCAGGCTTATTCAAAATCGCATCCGGTATACCAATCTTACCACAATCATGCATCAGACCAATATAATATACTCTATTGCACTCCGGCTCTGTAAATCCCATACGTTTAGCCAGTGCTTTTGCATACTTCGCCACTCTCTTAGAATGACCATTCGTCGTCGTATCCTTGGCATCAATAAATCCCATAAATGCAGAAATAGACTGTTCAATAATCTGAGCATCCCTCTTGGTCTGTGCAACCAAACGCTTTGTCCTGATATACACAATGTATGTATTAATCAAACAAAGTCCCCACGCAAACAAAACAACAATCAACCCCCAAAATGCAGGAACTGATGTCAATTCTTTATTCAAATAATAACGAAGCACCGCTGTCGGATACTCAACCGGCGTCTTATCCTCATTAGATGTCTCATGATAAGCAATAAAATCTACACGTTTACTTTTATAATCTCCATTCTCCAAATCAGATGCCTCTATCACATCCTCTTTGTCAGTGACACTTGGCAAATATACAAAATAATCACCACCATATACCGGAATCATCAAATCGCCACCAACAACCTCATGCTCCAGTATAATATCCACTTCCTGCTCAATACACTTTCTTAAATCCAAGGCCTGAACACATTCATCTTCTGGCACATGCTGATGAATCTCCAACTGACCACACCATGCATTATTGATATAGCTGTCCTGTGGAACCAATACCTCCAAGGTCCAATCTCTTATCATATATTCTGTCTGATTTACAACCATCATATCATATATGATACCAGCATACTGTATCTCTTCCACCAAACCATCCGAATTCTCTTGCTGCACTCTCTTAATCCAAGAATCCGTATTACCGCCTCGTGACTTAATTGTCACCGCACAATCCTTTGTTGAATTATCTTCTTCGGCGTCTGCTGCCGAATACAAAAGCACTCTCTCCTGATTATTAAACTGATTCACACCAATACACAAAGCTGCCATTAACAGAACAATGATACTCAGTGAAACAACAAATAATCTTATCTGCTTCCGCACATTCATGTTATACTACCTCCACACTTTGTTCGGAATTTTCCATTTTTAATCTTTTTTAGTCTACTCTTTCAAACAAATTATGTCAATGCTATATCTCGCCATTAATGTGTCAAAAATTGTAGGTACTTTTACACAAAGAGCTCCGCATTAAAAGCGAAGCTCTTCTGTAGTAGAAATGAGGATAGCACTTACGGCGCCAAAAACAACACAACTTCTAAATAGTCCTTAAAATTCTAAATAACGATT
>JAZNMO010000068.1:0-38528 GCA_045579665.1 Lachnospiraceae bacterium | reverse complement strand
CCTTTCACTCAATGCTTCTATTGAGGCGGCAAGAGCAGGAGAAGCAGGTAAGGGCTTTGCAGTTGTTGCTGACCAGATTAGAAAGCTGGCAGAGGAGTCATCGAATGCAGCGAAAGAAACTACTACATTAATTGAGGCGACGGTTAGTGCGGTAGATAAGGGTATTGATATTGCCGGACAGACTGCAGAGGATATGAAGAGAGTTCTTTCAGATGCGAAGCAGGCAACGGATAAGATGAATGCAATTTCAGGTCTCTTAGAGGATGAGGTTGCACGTATTCAGGAAATCAATTCGACTATGGTATCTATATCAGAGGTAGTAAATAATAACTCAGCTTCTTCGGAAGAGACTGCCGCAGTTAGTGAAGAGCAGATGGCTCAGGTAGAGACCATGGTAAGAATGATGGAACAGTTTATGGTATAATCCAAGGAGGATAAACAAATGAAAAAGCATATTGTGGTCAAGGTCATGACCATGTTTGCGTCACTTTTAATCATTTATTTCGTTGGTTCAGTTATGAATACAATGAATACGGCTAATGTTGAGGAAAACGTAAAAGAACTTCAGGAATTATTTATTGAGATTCGTGCAGACGAAGCAGATTTGATTTCATGTATTGAAACATTAAAGATGTATTGTAATATGATTGCTACTTCTAATTCGGCAGACTCTGTAGCAAGAATGGCAGGAAATATGCCGGGAGACATTGCACTGTTAAACGAAAACATTGAGCTGATTCGCGGATTATGTGAGCAGGTTGAGGAAGCAAATGTATTAGAGACCTTTAACGGATATGCAGATAAGATTGGTGCTTTGGTAAATATCGGAGAAACAGTTGTAGCATGCTATAACGCAGGTGACCAGGCAGGCGCCGCAGCAGCACAGGGCGGTATGTTTGGCTCTGTAAATGCGATGGATGAAGCCTATGGTGCTTTTGAAGAGGCACTTTTACAGGCACAGGATAATTGCGTGGCTTCTATTGATAAAGCGATTTTGGATTTGAATATTATTATTGGAGTTATGGCAGCATTGTTTATTGTTGGTGTTACAATTGGTGGTGTTTATATTTATAAAACTATTGTACAGCCAATCAAGAAGAGTAATGAAGTACTTCTTGATATGGTAAATAACATTGACAAGGGCGAAGGTGACCTGACTATACGCTTGCAGACCAAGCAGGTAGATGAGGTTGGTCAGATGATTGGCTGCATCAATCATTTCCTTGATACTTTGCAGAATGTCATGCTTTCTATTCGCGGCGGTGCGACACAGATGTATGAATCAGCAGAGGAAATCAATGATAAGGTTGTGCTTTGTAAGGATGAAACGGACAGTGTTTCAGCGACTATGGAAGAGCTTTCTGCAAGTATGCAGGAGGTAAGTGCTACCATGCAGTCCATCGAAGAGGGGTCAGGAAAGGTGCTTGGCTCTGCAAAGGATATGGGCAGTGAGGTCGGTGCTACGGTTGAACTGGTAGACGGCTTAACACAGCGTGCAGACGAAGTAAGTAAGAGTAGTATTCATAGTCAGGAGGTTACCAAGAATATGGTATCTGACATTCAGAGCCGTATGGAGGTAGCGATTGAAGAAAGTAAGTCAGTTGAGAGAATTAATCAGCTTACAACAGACATTTTAAATATTTCCAGTCAGACAAACCTGTTGGCATTAAATGCTTCTATTGAGGCAGCCAGAGCAGGTGAGGCAGGAAAGGGATTTGCTGTAGTAGCAGATGAAATTACGCAGCTTGCAGACAGCAGCCGTGATACTGCTAAGAGCATTCAGGAAATCAGTGGAATGGTAACCGGTGCGGTACAGGATTTGGTAAATAATGCAAACGAGATTATGGAATACGTCGCAAATAATGTTCTGAAGGACTATGAGGCATTTGTGGATTCTTCGGAGGGCTATAAGTCAGATGCAACAAGACTGAAGGAAGTATTTGCAGTTATTGAGGCAAAGGCGGCTGATATGGAAGAGGTTGCACAGACTATGAGCGTTGGAATCAGTGAGATTAACAATGCAGTCTTAGAGAGTACCAAGTCTGTAGTGCAGGCTACAGAGAGTACGGCGGATATTCATGGAAACATGGAGGTCATTGCATCTGCAGTAGAAGATAATCATAGTATTGCGAACAATTTGAATCAGGAAGTTAGTAGATTTAAAAAATTAGAAGCGTAGGCTGAAGAAGCTCCCTTGTGATTGGCAGGGGAGCTTTTTGAAATATTTCAAGTTCTTGAATATACAGAAAACGAACGTAATTGCACAAGTATACAAGATAATATAGTAGTGTATTTTTCAAAAATGTGTTACGACAAATATAATATCCATATTATACCATGATTGCATAATATGTCGTAAAATATGCCATATACATACGAGGAGGCGAGATATGAAGAAAGTTGCATTGGTAATGAATAGCTGGAAAAGATTCTTCACTTATGCATGGCCATCAGGAATTATGAGCAGAATCAGGGAGCAGGGGGAAGAGATTAATCTCTATATCTTTAACTGCTTTGCAAGCTGGAGTCTGGACGAAAAGTACAGCCATGGAGAATATAATATTTTTGAGTTACCTGACTTTTCTGAGTTTGATGGTATCCTTGTATATATTAATAATATAGATGACCCGGAGGTTACCAAGCGTCTGATGACGAAGCTTCGTGCCAGTGGCAAGCCGATTATTTCTCTTGCCCATGAGATAGAGGGCTGCTATTATGCGGGTATTAACAATTATGCGGCGATTACGGATATTATAGAGCATTTGCATCACAAGCATGACTGTGAACGTTTCTGGTGTGTCATGGGACCAGAGGATAATTTTGAAAATTCGGTACGTGTACAGGCAATCAAAGATTATATGGATGCGCATCAGATTTGTTATGATGCAGATGATTTTTATTATGAAAATTATGAGTGTCAGTGTGGGTTGAATGGTTTTTCTACTCTGTTGAAGAAAAAGGGAGAGGTACCGGATGCTATCATCTGTGCAAATGATAATATAGCGGTAGGAGTATGTGAAGCGGCTGTTGCGGCAGGCTATCGTATTCCTGAGGATATCAGGGTAACCGGATTTGATAATTTTGATAAAGCAAGCTTTTATTCACCAAAGATTACTACTGTTGGACATATTCGTGAGGAAGTGGGAGTTCTTGCAGTAGAAATGCTTTTGAAGATATGGAATGGAGAGCCGTTAGAGAGATTTAATTATACCAAGACATATCCTGTTTACTGGGACAGCTGCGGCTGTAAGTCTAACAAGCCGGTAGACAGAAGGGCACATGACTCTTGGCAGATTATGTATGAGATTAATACCAATGCTTTTGAGGGTGGGCTCTTGGAACTGGAGCATGATGTACAGTTGCTTAATTCCATTGGTGAAATGGCAGGATGCATTGAGGAATGGCTACCCAATGCGCAGTGCGATGCTATTTATCTTGCATTGGATAGTAGGATTTATGCATATAGAGATATTACAGACTTAAGACAGCATAATCTGCTTACAAATGATGAGCTTGCAAAGGATGGCTATCCGGAGGAAATGCGTCTTGCATTTGTTTATGAGGATGGTAAGATAAATGATACTGCAAAGACTACGATTACAGGGCTGTTCCCTACCTTTGAATCGGATAAGCCGGGAATGGTATATCTGTTCCAGCCTGTACATATCAGCGAGTACGAGGTGGGCTATATGGTTCTTCGTAATGCGGAATATCTCATGTCGACCCAGTATTTGTTTACCGTAGTGAATACCTTCTCAAATGCAATTGAGAATCTGCATAAGAAGGAGAAGCTTGCATATTTTAATATGCTTTTGTCAAAGCTGTATATGACAGACGCTATGACAGGACTTTATAATCGTCAGGGCTATGAAAAGGTGGCTCGTAAGTTCTTTGAGGAGAGGAGAGCAGCAGGTAAGAAGGTACTGATTCTTTTTCTTGATATGGACAGACTCAAATACATTAACGACCGGTTCGGGCATGAATACGGTGATATGGCGATAAAGAAGACGGCAAGTGTAATTCAGAATTGTTGCGGTGAGAATGCAATTGCCATACGTCACGGCGGAGATGAGTTTGTGGTGGTTATGGAGGATATGGAGAAATATAAGATAGATTCCATTCAGCATCATATTCATTCGCAGTTAAAAACACAGGCAAGACAGGAGAAATATCCGTTTAGTCTGGCAGTCAGTATAGGGTATACGATTACGGACGATGATATGGACAGAGATTTTGATGATTATGTACGTGAAGCGGACGAAATTATGTATGATAATAAGGATGCCAAGAGACAGGCATTATATTAGAAAGGAACGGGCAGGCACAAAGGCTTGTCCGTTTTGTTGTAATTGCCGGGATTGACATAAAAGTAGGAAAGGGATATTCTATAATAAAAGCGAGGTTAGTTGTATGAAACAATATATAGTAACAGGTATGAGCTGCGCGGCATGCAGTGCAAGAGTCGAGAAGGCAGTGAATCAGGTGGATGGAGTAACGGCGTGCTCGGTCAGTCTGTTGACGAATTCCATGGGCGTAGAGGGTGAAGTGTCTTCCGATGCGATTATTCAGGCAGTGGTTAATGCAGGCTATGGTGCAAGTCTTAAGGATTCTTCAAAAGAGAGAAAGCAGACAGACTATTCAGCACAGGAAGAGATGCTCAAAGATAAGGAAACACCGGTGTTGAAGAGAAGGTTATTGACTTCTTTGGGATTTTTGCTGATACTCATGTATTTCTCCATGGGACATATGATGTGGGGATGGCCGATACCTGAGAGATTAGAGAATAATCCCATTGCATTAGGGTTGATACAGCTGTTGTTATCGGCAGTAATCATGGTGATAAACCAGAAGTTTTTTATAAACGGAATGAAAGGATTGTTCAATAAGTCGCCCAATATGGATACACTGGTGGCCCTTGGTTCGGCTGCATCCTTTTTGTATAGTGTGTATGCATTATTTGCTATGACAGATGCGGCAGTTTTTGGTACGCAGGAGCAGGTACATGCCTATATGCATGAGTTCTACTTTGAATCAGCGGCTATGATACTGACTTTGATTACGGTAGGCAAAATGCTTGAGGCTCGTTCTAAGGGGAAGACGACGGATGCGTTGAAGAGTCTGATGAAGCTTGCGCCTAAAACGGCAACGCTTGTACGTAATGGTGTGGAGATTACTACGGTCATTGAAGAGGTAGCAAAGGGTGACATATTTGTGGTCAGACCGGGAGAGAATATTCCGGTAGACGGTGTAGTGCTGGAAGGAAGCAGTGCAGTAAATGAAGCGGCATTAACCGGAGAGAGTATTCCTGTTGATAAGAGCGTTGGAGATAAAGTATCCGCAGCGACAGTGAACCAGTCGGGCTTCTTAAAGTGTGAAGCGACAAGAGTTGGTGAGGATACGACACTTTCTCAGATTATACAGATGGTAAGTGATGCTGCGGCGACTAAGGCACCGATTGCAAAGATTGCGGATAAAGTATCAGGGGTCTTTGTACCTGTGGTAATCACCATTGCAGTAATTACGATACTGATATGGCTTCTTGCAGGTGAGAGCTTTGGCTTTGCTTTGGCAAGAGGTATTTCCGTGCTGGTAATCAGCTGTCCATGTGCCTTGGGACTGGCGACACCGGTAGCCATTATGGTTGGAAATGGTGTGGGTGCTAAGAACGGTATTATGTTTAAGACAGCGGTATCCTTGGAAGAGACAGGCAGGGTGCAGATTGTAGCATTGGATAAGACAGGAACAATTACGAAAGGAGAGCCTGCGGTAACGGATATTCTGCCTGCAGAAGGATATACGAAGGAGCAGCTGCTAGAGCTTGCTTATGCTCTTGAGGGAAGAAGTGAGCATCCTTTGGCAAAGGCTGTTGTCGAGGAAGCTAAGAAGCAGAACCTGACGGTCGCATATGAGGTGGCGGACTTTAAAGCAATACCCGGGAATGGATTGACAGCCTATGTGTCAGATGAATGCCTGCTGGGCGGCAATGACAGGTGTATGAAGGAACATGGTATTACACTTCCGGGAGAATTAGCAGCACAGGCAAAGATACTTGCAGAAGAGGGAAAGACACCGCTGTATTTTGCAAAGGGAGATACTGTAGCAGGCTGTATCGCCGTTGCAGATACGATGAAGGAGGATAGTCCTGCAGCAGTGAAGGAACTGCAAAATATGGGTATCTATGTGGTAATGCTGACAGGAGATAATGAGCAGACTGCTAAAGCAATTGGTAGTCAGGCAGGTGTAGACGAAGTTATCGCAGGTGTTTTACCTGAAGGCAAGGAGAGAGTTATCCGACAACTTAAGGAAAAGGGCAAGGTTGCCATGGTAGGTGACGGTATCAATGATGCACCTGCACTTACCAGAGCGGATATGGGAATTGCCATAGGGGCAGGAACAGATATTGCAATTGATGCGGCAGATGTGGTATTAATGAAGAGTAGATTAAGTGATGTTCCGGCGGCGATTCGATTAAGCCGAAGTACACTTAAGAATATTCATCAGAACTTATTCTGGGCATTTTTCTATAATATTATCGGGATTCCCCTGGCAGCAGGCATATGGATTCCTATCTTTGGCTGGCAGCTGAATCCTATGTTTGGTGCGGCAGCTATGAGTTTATCAAGTTTTTGCGTGGTAACCAATGCATTAAGATTAAATCTGGTGAATATTAAGGATGCATCTAAGGATAAGAGATTAAAAAACAGATATCAGAATAATGAAAATACGGATACAAAAAAGGAGACAAACGAAATGACAAAGACAATGAAAATCGAAGGTATGATGTGTGGACATTGCGAGGCAAGAGTAAAGAAGGTATTAGAAGCACTTGAGCAGGTAGAAGAAGCTGTGGTAAGTCACGAGGCAGGAACAGCAGTATTGACTTTGAATGCAGAGATTACAAATGATGAGTTGAAGAAGGTTATTGAAGATCAGGATTACAAGGTATTGGAGATTCAGTAAATTCTTACAGACGGGCAAGTGAAAGCTTGCCCGTTTTGATAGGCAAGCCTAAGTATCGGGAGGAATTATGCAAAGAATTGATGAAGAGACTATGGAGAAGGTAGAGTTATTGGCAAAGCTTTCGTTGTCTACAGAGGAAAGAGAGCGTACGATGACAGAGTTAGAGAAGCTTTTGATGTATATGGAGGAGCTAAATGAGCTGGATACAGATAAGGCAGACGCTATGGTGCATGTGTTACCTGAGGTGAATGTATTTCGGGAGGATGTTGTGTTGAATGCAGATGGAAGAGCTATGCTGATGCAGAATGCACCAGTGAAGAAGGAAGGCCAGCTAGTGGTGCCTAAAATGATATAGACGAAAGTATAGCTGGAAAGGGTTAGAAGCGTGAGAAATAATGGAATAATAGAAATGTCTGCATTGGAGCTTGGTCAGTGCCTTAGAGAAGGGACGATTAGTGTAGAAGAAACGGCAGAGATTTATATAGATAGAATCAAAGAAGTAGAACCTAGGCTGCATGCTTTTTTATGTAGGGATGAAGAGCAGGTTCATGCAAGAGTACGTGAAGTACAGGAAGGGCTTGCAAATGGAAAATATACCGGCGCATTGGCAGGCGTACCTGTTGCAATCAAGGATAATATTTGTACCAAAGGATTAAGAACTACCTGCGGTTCAAGGATTTTAGAGAATTTTGTTCCTGCGTATCAGGCAGAGGCAGTAAGACGACTGGAAGATGCAGGTATGATTATAATAGGTAAGACGAATATGGACGAGTTTGCCATGGGAAGTACCACGGAAACATCTGCCTATGGTATTACAAGGAATCCTTGGAATGACAAGTATGTACCAGGCGGGTCTTCCGGTGGTTCCTGTGCGGCAGTGGCAGCAGGTGAAGCTCCTTTGGCACTTGGCTCGGATACAGGAGGTTCTATCAGACAGCCTGCATCCCATTGTGGTGTTGTGGGGTTAAAGCCT
Organism: Lachnospiraceae bacterium; assembly: GCA_045579665.1. Lineage (GTDB taxonomy): Bacteria > Bacillota > Clostridia > Lachnospirales > Lachnospiraceae > COE1. Next base: position 30,595 of record JAZNMO010000068.1, on the reverse strand, counting down.
ACTTACGGAAGAGTATCAAGATATGGTCTGATAGCCTATGCATCCAGCATGGACCAGATAGGGCCAATCGGAAGAACAGTAGCAGACTGTAAGGCGTTTTACGAGGTGATTGCAGGCTATGATGCAAAGGACAGTACATCGTCCAAGGCAGAGCCTGTACCGTATCAGGAGAAGGAGCTGCGGATAGCCGTTGTTAAGAATTACTTAGAATGTGATTCTGATTCGAAGACAGTGAGAGCAGATGCAGAGGTATGTGATGCGATATATCAGGCAATTAGCTTATTGGAAAGCAATGGCGTAAAGATAGAGTATGTATCCATGCCTATGACAGAGTATGCAACGCAGGCGTATTATGTGATAGCTTGTGCAGAGGCAAGCTCTAATCTGGCGCGCTTTGACGGTGTAAAATATGGATATCGCAGTCAGGATATGGAGAATCTGCATAGAATGTACCGCAAAAGCAGAACGGAAGGCTTTGGGGAAGAGGTCAAGAGACGTATTATGGCTGGAGCTTATGCTTTGAGCGAGGGGTATTATGATGCGTATTATCTAAAGGCACTAAAGGTAAAGGCATTGATAAAAGAAGAGTTTGACAGAATATTTACTGATTATGATTGTATTTTAACTCCTGTGACGCCGAATGTTGCGCCTATGGTGGGAGAAAGCCTTGTGAATCCAATCAAAATGTATCAGTCAGATGCTTATACCGTGGCTGCAAATTTGGCTGGCTTACCTGCAATCAGTATTCCTTGTGGAATAGGGGGGAGCGGGCTCCCGATAGGAATGCAGCTGATGACAAATTGCTTTGAGGAAGAAAAATTATTCGCAGTAGCGGCAAAGTACGAGGCACTTAGAGGAGAATTGCCTAAGGTGGCAGAAGCGGTTACTACAGATGGAAAGGCGGGCATTTGACATGATGACACAGTATGAAACAGTGATAGGTCTGGAGGTTCATGTAGAGCTTGCAACGAAGACCAAGATTTTCTGTGGGTGTTCGACAAGGTTTGGGGCACCTGCCAATGCCAATACATGTCCGGTATGTACAGGGATGCCGGGGGCTTTGCCTGTATTAAACCGCAGGGTTGTAGAGTTTGCGCTTACATTGGGACTTTCCATGGATTGTAAGGTGAATCAATACAGCTGCTTTGACCGGAAGAATTATTTCTATCCTGATAACCCGCAGAATTATCAGATATCTCAGCTATATTTACCGATATGCAGAGATGGTGCTGTTGAGATAGAGACTTCTGAGGGAAAGAAGCTTGTTCGTATCCATGAGATGCACATGGAGGAGGATGCCGGTAAGCTGGTACACGATGAGGAGTCAGGCAGTTCATTGGTAGATTATAACAGAAGCGGTGTGCCTCTTTTGGAGATTGTTTCCGAACCGGATATGAAGAATGCCCAAGAGGTAATTGCTTATCTGGAGAAGCTCAAGATGCTTTGTCAGTATTTAGGGATTTCAGATTGTAAGCTGCAGGAAGGTTCCATGAGAGCTGATGTGAATTTGTCTGTTAGACCAGTAGGCAGCAAGGAGCTTGGAACCAGAACAGAGATGAAGAATTTGGCTTCCTTTAAGGCAATTGCAAAGGCGATAGAGGTAGAGAGAGCTCGTCAGATAGAAATATTGGAAGCAGGGAAATGTGTGGAACAGGAGACAAGACGATGGGATGAGAGTCAGGAGACTTCCTATCCAATGCGTTCAAAGGAGGATGCTAAGGATTATCGTTATTTTCCTGACCCTGATTTACAGCCGATTGTGATATCTGATGAGTGGCTGGAAAGGGTGAAGAAGGAGATTCCTGAGTTTGCCCCTGCTAAAAAGCTTCGTTTTCAGCAGGAATATGGGCTGTCAGAGTATGATGCGTCTTTATTAACCCAGAGCAGGCATATGGCAATGCTCTATGAGGAAACAGTGGCATTAAGCAGTAATCCTAAGAAAACTGCCAACTGGTTTATGGGAGAGTGCATGAAACTCCTAAAGGAAAAGAATATGGATGCAGAGGCGTTAAAGTTTACGCCAAAGCATTTGGCAGATTTGATTATTGCTTTGGATAAAGGTGAGATAAACCAGGAGATTGCAAAGACTGTATTTGAACGGATTTTTGAAGAGGATATAGAGCCTTTGGCATATATGAAGGCGAACAATCTTTTGATGATTTCAGATACTGCAGCAATAGAATCGGCGGTGGATGAAGTGATGAAGGAGAATACCAAGGTCGTGGAGGAATACCGTAGCGGAAAAGAAAAGGTACTGGGCTTCCTCGTAGGCCAGGTTATGAAGAAAACAAAGGGGATGGCATCTCCGGGTATGATTACTGAGATGTTGAAGGCAAAGCTATAGATTTTTTATAATCCTTTGGGGAGATTCCAAACTCTTTTTTGAAGGCACGATAAAAGCTGGAATAATCACCAAAACCAAAGCTTTCATATGCTTCTGTAATACTGATATTTTCAAGAAGGGCTTCCTTGCATAAGGCAAGCCTTTTTTTGGTTATATATTGATGGATGGAAAGTCCTGTGGCTTCCTTGAATACATGGGCAATGTGATATTTACTGGTGTAAAATTCGCCTGCCAGATGCGCTAAGGTCAGTTCTTCATCAATATGTGCTTCAATATATTCATTTATTTTTTGATAAAGAGAGGTATTCAATGCCGGAGTTTTAGGAGTGTTTCGCTCATGCATTAGACGGTTAATGTGTAGTATCAGGTCGTTTACGTAGAGGGTAATCTGCGCATCTCTACCGAAACGATTGGAACGCATTTCGTCAATAAGAGCATTTGCCTTGGACTGTACACTGTTAAAGGTAATACGGTCATTATGAAAAATGTAGTGCTTATGTACCTGTACATATTGCATCAGATAAACATAGTCAGGAGAGATACTTAACAGGTGGTTACAATATTCCTGGCTGATCCAAAAGACAAAGCGTCGGTATGGGGCTCGATTGCTGTGATAAACGGGCATATGAGGAACGTTTGGCGGAATCAGAATAATATCTCCGTATTGTAAGGGAAAAACTGACTCTCCTATCTGAATACTGACATCTCCTTCTAAAAAGAGATAGAACTCATAATAACTGTGGGTATGCATGTTTACCTTCTGCCTGCTGGAATCATTATAATAATAAATTTCAAAATCTCTGGAAAGCATATGTTGTCTGGCTTGAAAGGCGGTTTGTAGATTTCTTTTCATACCGTGTCTCCTTGTATCACATAAAATGTCAGATAATATATGAGATGATAAAAAAACAACTGACTTATTTTAATTATTGCAAAAAACCGCAACTTTTGCAATATGACAAACAAGGATACCAATGTTTTCAAGAAAAAAATACGGTATACTTTAGGTAGTGTGAAAATTTTTGTGATATTTTTGAGAAAGGTAGGTATTTTCTAATGGAAATGACATTAAGATGGTACGGAGCTAAATTTGATACAGTTACTTTAAAGCAGATAAGACAGATTCCGGGAGTAAACGGAGTAATTACGACATTATATGATACCAAGCCGGGCGAGGTATGGAGCAGAGAGCGTATTCGCCAGATGAAGGCTGAGGTTGAGGCAGCAGGACTTCATATCGCAGGTATTGAAAGCGTTAACATTCATGATGCAATCAAGGTTGGTTCACCTGACCGTGATATGTATATTGATAATTATATAGAGACATTAACCAATCTTGGTGAAGAGGACATTCATTTGGTATGTTACAATTTCATGCCTGTATTTGACTGGACAAGAACAGAGCTTGCAAGAAAGCGCCCTGATGGTTCTACAGTACTTGCCTATACTCAGGAAGCGGTAGATGCGCTTGACCCTGAGAAGATGTTTGAGTCTATTTCGGGAGATATGAATGGTACCATTATGCCGGGCTGGGAGCCGGATAGAATGGAGAGAGTAAAAGAGCTCTTTGCAATGTATAAGGATGTGGATGATGAGAAGCTGTTTGCAAATCTCAAGTATTTCTTAGAGAGAATTATGCCGGTATGTGATAAGTATGATATCAATATGGCAATTCATCCGGATGACCCTGCGTGGAGCGTATTTGGTCTGCCACGTATTATCATCAATAAGAAGAATATTCTTCGCATGATGGAGATGGTGGATAACCCGCACAATGGTGTTACCTTCTGTTCAGGTTCTTATGGAACCAACTTAGAAAATGATTTACCTGATATGATTCGCTCCCTGAAGGGAAGAATTCATTTTGCACACGTTAGAAATCTGAAGTTTAATTCACCGACAGATTTTGAAGAGGCAGCACACTTGTCTTCTGACGGAACCTTTGACATGTATGAGATTATGAAGGCATTATATGATATCGGATTTACCGGTCCTATCAGACCGGACCACGGCCGTATGATTTGGGATGAGGTAGCGATGCCGGGCTATGGCTTGTATGACAGAGCTTTGGGAGCTACTTATCTGAATGGCTTATGGGAAGCGATTGAGAAGAGTCAGACCAGATAGTTGGAATCGAAAGGAAGGATTTGCAATGAGATTAAATGAAAGTGGTTTAGCAGATAGAAAGCAGTGGGAAGCAGCAGACTACAAGCTTCCACAGTTTGACAGAGAGACTGTTACAAAGGCAACGAAGGAGAAGCCTTTCTGGATTCATTTTGGGGCAGGGAATATTTTTAGAGCATTTCAGGCAAATGTAGTACAGAATCTTCTGAATGAAGGCGTGCTGGATAGAGGTCTTATTGTGGCAGAGGGCTATGATTATGAGATTATTGAGAAGATGAATAAGCCTCATGATGATTATACGATTCTGGTGACTTTGAAGGCAGACGGTAATGTGGAGAAGACTGTTGTGGGCAGCGTGGTAGAGTCTCTGACAGTGAATTCTGATAATACATCGGACTTTACAAGATTAAAGGAGATATTTGCAGCAGATTCCTTACAAATGGTATCTTTTACCATTACAGAGAAGGGATACAGCCTTGTGAACGGCAAGGGAGAACTGTTACCGGATGTGGCTTCGGACCTTGCAAAGGGACCGGCTAAGCCGATGAGCTATATCGGAAAGGTAGCGGCACTTTTGTATGCCAGATATGAGGCAGGAGAGAAGCCTGTTGCCATGGTAAGTATGGATAACTGCTCTCATAATGGTGATAAGCTTTATGCTGCAATTCATTCTTTTGCAGAGAAGTGGGCAGCAAACTCAGTGGCAGATAAGGGGTTTGTTGACTATGTAAATGATAAGAGCAAAGTGACCTTCCCTTGGTCTATGATTGATAAGATTACACCAAGACCGGATGCATCAGTTGAGGAGATTCTTAAGAAGGATGGTATTGAGGAGTTAGAGCCTGTGGTTACCTCTAAGAATACTTATGTGGCACCGTTTGTAAATGCAGAGGAGTGCGAGTATCTTGTGATTGAGGATGCGTTCCCTAACGGCAGACCTCAGCTAGAAAAGGGCGGTATCATGTTCACAGCAAGAGAAACGGTAGATAAGGTAGAAAAGATGAAGGTTTGTACCTGCCTGAATCCGTTACATACAGCACTTGCTGTATTTGGCTGTCTGCTTGGATACACTAAGATTTCAGAGGAAATGAAGGATAAAGAGCTTAAGAAGCTGGTAGAAACCATCGGTTATGTGGAGGGACTTCCTGTAGTTGTCAATCCGGGAGTGCTTGACCCGAAGGAATTTATTGATACCGTATTAAATATTCGTATCCCGAACCCATTTATGCCGGATACACCGCAGAGAATTGCAACCGATACTTCTCAGAAGCTTGCCATCCGTTTTGGTGAGACTATCAAGGCTTATCAGGCATCACCTGAGTTAAATGTAAGCGATTTGAAGCTGATTCCGCTTGTGTTTGCAGGCTGGTTACGATATCTAATGGGAATTGACGATAATGGTAATCAGTTTGAATTAAGTCCGGACCCATTACTGGCTACGGTATGTCCATATGTTGCTAACTTGAAGCTGGCAGAAGGACAGGATATTGAGGCGGCAGTGGCACCAATCTTAAAGGATGAGAAAATCTTTGGTGTGAATCTTTATGATGCCGGTCTTGCTGATGTGGTATGCAGCTATCTGAGTGAAATGACTCAGGGAACTGGTGCCGTACGAGAGACTCTTCAGAGATATGTTTAAATGCAAAAATTAGATAATTAACTAAAATGCGTCACTATTTCAGATGGTGGCGCATTTTGTTTGAAAAAGATTGAAGAATTGATAAAAAGTAGTATAATTATTAATGAGGGGAATTTTGTGGGGGCTATTAGATGATAGGTGATAGAAAAATAATTGCCTTATGTACATCAAGAATTTATGAGGCAGCTAATTATGATTTTATTAAGTCACTAAGTGAATGTTTTGATAAACAGGGCTACTGTTTGTTCGTATACAGCTTATATGCAGATTTGTGTTGGCATAAGGAGGAACAGTATCGTACTGTATTAACGGGCAGAGGTGATGTTGATGTTATGAAATTAATTGATTATGACGTCACTGATGCTGTTATTATTATGTCAGAAAATATAAAGAGTGTGCAGTTGGTTAGTGAAATTGTGGCAAATGCGAAAGCAAATTATATACCAACCTTTATTATAGATGGCGAGGAAGAAAACTCATATGAAATTTTCTTTGATTATGAGAATGGATTTGAGAGGATTGTCAGGCATATTATCGAAGAGCATGGCATAAGGAAGCTGCATTTTATGGGTGGTATGCGAGATGAAGCGTTTTCGATACAAAGATTAAATATTTTTAAGCGTGTTTGTGAAGAAAACGATATAGCGGTAGATGATTCTATGATAAGTTATGGAGAGTTTTGGGCGGAACCGACGACTCGCGCAATGAAGGTGCTTTTGCAAAGAAAGGAAATTTCAGAGGCCATCATATGTGCAAATGATGCAATGGCTATGAATGTAGTGCATATGCTTGTGCAGGCAGGTTATCGTGTTCCGGAGGATGTATTGGTAACGGGCTTTGATGGAATTGATGATTCATTCTTTAACATACCCAAAATTACAACATCTATATGTGATTTTGGTATCTTTTCTCATAGTATTACGATGATTTTGAATGATTACTTCGAAAATCGTGAATTGAAGAAACGTTATGATATTCCGACGACTCCGGTTTTCTCTGAATCATGTGGTTGTAAGCCTGATATAAATTTTCAGGCTGATAAGATTATAAAAAGAATTAATACGAATTTTTATCGGTATCAGGATGAAGACAGATATTGTTCAGATGTTGCAGCACAGGTATCTATGTGTGCGGATATGAATGAAGCGTCTAAGATATGGCATCGATATATGGGAAAGGAAGCAACCTGCATTCTGAAGCATTGTTGTGTGGACGAAACATTAAATCCTATGAGTGGTAAGAGGGAGGATTCGCTAGAGGAAAGCTGGCATATGTTTTTGTGTCGGGGAAATGCAGTGGACAATGTAATGGAAGCATATAAAGAAAATGTGATTATTCCAAATATTGCACAGGTTGTACAGAGAGGTCAGCCACTTTTCTTTATGACGCTGGATTATCTGGGACAGACATTGGGATATATTTGCTTTCATTATGAGGAATACGGCCCCATGGAATTTTGCGATATGATTATGTATGTGAATTCGTTAGGAAGGGCAATTGGTGGATTTCGCAATAATCGTTATCAGAATTATCTTAAGAAGCAGATGGAGAATATGTATCAATATGATGTTTTAACCGGATTGTACAACCGAAATGGTTTCGTTAGAGAGTACTATATGATGGCGGAGCGTGCAAAACAGGTAAATGGTTATATTACGGCAATTCTTGCTGATTTAGATGGACTCAAATATATTAATGATAACTTTGGGCATGCAGAAGGGGATAATGCGATTCGGGCAGTTGCAGATGCCTTGAAGGCGGCTTGTCCTAAAGGGGCGCTATGTGCACGATTTGGTGGAGATGAGTTGATAGCTTTTATGGATGGGGAATGCGATGATGATATGATTAAGCGTGCGTTTGAAAGCTTTTTGGAAGCTTTCAATGCTCATTCGCAGAAACCGTACAAGGCAGAAGCAAGTATAGGTATATATAGGACTAAGGCAGATGCGGCGCTGGATTTCGAAGATTTGATTCGTGAGTCTGATAAGCTAATGTATGCAGAAAAGGTAAGACGGAAAAAGAACAGACGATAATAGAATAAACTTACAATAGAGGAAGGCAAAAGAACGATGTCACAGAAGTGGCATCGTTTTTGTCTGAAAGATGTTAGAAACAGACGAGGATTTAGTTTAGAAAGGATGGAACGGGATGTGTGCATATGTATCCTTTGAAAGGGTAAATAAGACTTATCAGACCGGGGAAGTGGAAATACCGGCATTACATGATGTGAACTTTGAGATTGAAGAGGGGGAGTTCTGTGTCATTGTCGGAGCATCAGGTGCCGGTAAAACAACGATTTTAAACATATTAGGAGGAATGGATACTCTTACAAGCGGATATGTTTATCTGGATGGAGAAGAGGTATCTGCTTACAATAAGAAAAAGCTCACAACATACAGAAGATATGATGTTGGGTTTGTATTCCAGTTCTATAATCTGGTGCAGAATCTGACTGCATTGGAAAATGTGGAGCTGGCGGCACAGATTTGCAAGGACCCTTTGGATGCTGCTACAGTATTAGAAGAGGTAGGTTTAAAATACAGAATGCAGAATTTTCCGGCACAGCTTTCAGGAGGGGAACAGCAAAGAGTTGCCATTGCAAGAGCTTTAGCTAAGAATCCCAAGCTTTTACTGTGTGATGAGCCTACGGGAGCCCTTGATTATAATACCGGTAAAGCGGTGTTGAAGCTTTTGCAGGATACCTGTCGTAAGAATGGAAAGACAGTAGTTGTTATCACTCATAATCAGGCAATTACAGCGATGGCGGACAGGATTATCAAGGTAAAGAACGGAACTGTGGTAAGTATGCGTAAGAATGAGAAGATTGTGGATATAGAGGAGATAGAATGGTAACAAAAGATTGCCGGGAGGCAATCTTTACAAGAATAAGTATGTACTTCGTAAATACTTATTCTTGAGAGGTAGGAAGGGAATATTGATGAAAAAAGCTATGTGGAGGTCGAATTTCAGGGAGATTCGACAGAGTTTGGGAAGATTTATAGCAATTATGGCGATTGTAGCGTTGGGAGTGGCTTTCTTCGCGGGATTAAAGATTACAGAGCCGACCATGCTTAGGATGGCACAGAACTATTTAGAGGACAGACATTTCTATGATTTTAGGCTGCTTTCAACTCTGGGCTTTACAGATGAGGATATAGAGAAGCTATACGAAGGTTATGATTCGGCATATGTAGAAGGTGCTGTCAGTTTGGATGTTCTGGTGGAGGATGAGACGAAAAATGAGCGTGTCATCAAGGCACACAGCATTCCGGAGGATGTGAACCGTCTTGTGTTAAAGGCAGGAAGCATGCCGATGGAGGCGGATGAGTGTGTGATAGATGCTTATATCTATGACGAATCCATGATTGGAAAGAAGATAGTACTGTCAAAGAAGAATGATGAAGATACGTTAGAAAGCTTTACCTATAAGGAATATACGGTGACGGGACTTGTGCAGTCACCTTTGTATATCCAGATGGAGAGAGGAACCACTTCGCTTGGTAATGGGCAGATTCATGCATTTATCTATCTGCCACAGGAGGGCTTTGCGTTAGATTATTATACGGAAGTCTATATGGAGCTTTCAAAGGATTATCTCCTTTATAGCGACGAGTATGAGGAATATGCAGAGGCGGCAAGTGAAAAAGTGGAGACTTTGACACAGCAGGTGGCCGATGAACGATATGACGCATTATATGCCGAAGCAGAAGAAAAGGCATGGGAGGAAATACGAAAGGAAATTGAAACAGAAGTCAGAAAAGAAATACTGGCAAGTGAAATGGCACCCTATATGACGGATGAACAGATAGAGGATGCAGTAAAGGATGCGGTGGAAGCTGCGATAGAAGAAGTAGAATTGCCGGAATTTGAGGATTTAAAGGAGCCGGAGGTATATGTCCTTGGCAGAGAGACGAATGTGGGCTATGTCTGTTTTGAAAATGATGCAGGTATTATTTCGGGAATTGCCAATGTTTTTCCTCTGTTCTTCTTTATGGTGGCAGCACTGGTGTGTATGACAACCATGAATCGAATGGTAGAGGAACAAAGAACCCAGATAGGTGTTATGAAGGCACTGGGTTATGGGGAAGCAAGTATTATGTCAAGATTTGTTCTTTATTCAGGTCTTGCAGCTATTACAGGTGCTGTTGTGGGATATGCCGGCGGAACTTATATGTTTCCAAGGGTATTGTGGTATGCCTATGAAATGATGTATTGCATTAGTGAGCTTCCATATCTTTTTGATACCAATTTGGCACTTATTTCTTTGATAGTATCGATTATCTGTTCCATTGGTGTAACATATGTAACCTGCCATCATGCATTGGCAGAGCCGGCAGCAGAGCTGATGCGGCCAAAGGCTCCAAAGGTGGGAAAGCGTGTTATCTTAGAGTATATACCGTTTATTTGGAGGCGGCTGAAGTTTTTGCAGAAGGTAACAGTTAGAAATCTGTTCCGATATAAGAAGAGATTCTTTATGATGGTATTTGGAATCGGAGGCTGTACAGCACTATTAGTGACGGGCTTTGGCGTAAAGGATTCTATTGCCGGTGTGGCAAATCAGCAGTTTGGAGAGATTACGGTTTTTGATATTACGGTATCCTATCAGGATGAGCTGACAGGAGAATGCTTAGCTGATTTGGAGGAAAGTGTTGGAGATAAGCTGGAAGATTTCATGTATCTGATGGAGAAAACCTGCTATATACAGCTGCCCGGAAGCGAAAAAAAGGTTATTCTAATGGTGATTCCGGATAATACGAATCTTGATTCTTTCATTGATTTGCATACAGCTAATAAGGAGAAGATTGCACTTCCAAAGCCGGGAGAAATTGTGATTTGTGATAATTATGCTAAGAAATATGGCTTGTCAATTGGAGATATGATAACAATTAGGGATGATGACCAAAATACAATGGAGGTTAAGATTGCTGCGATTGCGCAGAATTTTATCAATAATTATGCTTATGTAAGTGAAGAAACCTACAAAGTTTTCATGGAGCAGGATGCAATATGTAAGACGGTTTATCTGAATGCAAAGTCAGAGGAAGAGATACGTGAATTGTCAACAGAACTGATGGAATTAGAAGGCGTATCTGTTGTAACAGTGAATCGTGACACTATGGACAGAGTTTCCAATATGATGAAGAGTCTGGATTTGGTTGTGGTTGTCATTATCTTCTGTGCAGCAGGGCTGGCGTTTATCGTACTTTATAACCTGACAAATATCAATATCACGGAAAGAATCAGAGAGATTGCAACCATTAAGGTGCTAGGGTTTTATGACAGGGAGACTGCTGATTATGTATTTAGGGAAAATATATTACTGACCTTTATAGGTTCTGTCGTTGGTATGGTGATGGGACATTATCTGCATGACTTTGTAATGAATGAGATTGTGGTAGAGAATATTGGCTTTGATATTCATGTCCTGCCAATCAGCTATGCATATAGTGTTATTTTGACAGTAGTTTTTTCTCTGGTAGTAAATCTTCTCATGCAAGGTAAGATTAATAAAGTCAGCATGACAGAATCGTTAAAAAGTGTTGATTAGATTAGTAGCGAAAAAGGAGTTTTGTATCCTAAGATACACAACTCCTTTTTCTAATGATTGGCACTTGTGACAATCATTTGTTATGCCTTTTTTTTCCAAGTTGCAGGGTGGAAGAGTATCAGAATTGGTATTAACTCTAATCGTCCTGCAAGCATATCAAATATAAGTACCAGCTTGGAGAAGTAGGAAAATTCCGAGAAGTTTCCGGAAGGACCTACCATATTTAATCCCGGTCCGATGTTGTTTAGTGTCGCAAGGACTGCCGTCAGGTTTGTGGTACTGTCAAAATTATCAAAGCTAATCAGCATAATAGATAATAGGAATACAGCAAGCCATGTCATGATAAATACGTTGCAGGAACGAATGGTTTCATGCTCGACGCCCTTTTTATCAAGCTTGATAACACAAATACGTCTTGGATGTATCTGCTGTAACAGTTCCTTCTTAATCTGCTTCAGATACAGTACAATACGGGCAACCTTTACACCGCCGCCGGTAGAGCCTGCGCAGGCTCCGATAAACATGGCAAATAGCATCATATATCTTGAGAACTCCGGCCATTGGTTATAGTCTGTTGTGGCATAACCGGTTGAGGTAATAACAGATGCAACCTGAAAGGCAACCTGCTGCAGGCTATGGCCAAGTTTGCCGCCGTTTGCTACGAGATTCAAGGTAATCAGCAGCACAGCACCTATATAGAAGCCGAAGTACCAACGGATTTCCTCGAGAGCAAGGGCATCCTTTACCTTACGAATTAACAAGTAATAGAAGAAGGTAAAGTTGATACCTGATAAAAACATAAATATGGTAATGACATTCTGTGAGTAAGTAGAGTAACTTGCCAGACTGTCATTTTTGATACCAAAGCCACCTGTACCGGTAGTACCAAAAGAGTGGCATAAGGAATCAAACAAAGGCATACCGCCTAATAGAAGTAAAATCACTTCAATCACGGTTAATACGAAGTAAATGGCATAAAGCAAAAATGCAGTCTGCTGCATACGAGGCACAAGCTTACCGACAGAGGGCCCCGGGCTTTCTGCTTTCATGAGGTTCATGGTAGAACCACCGGACATCGGCAGAACGGCCAGAATGAATACTAAAACTCCCATACCCCCAATCCAGTGAGAGAAGCTGCGCCATATCAGATTAGCGTGTGATAATGCTTCTACATTGGTCAGAATACTGGAGCCTGTGGTAGTAAAGCCGGATACGATTTCAAATAGTGCATCAAGATAATGCGGAATAGCTCTTGTGATACATAATGGTAATGCACCGATTAAACTCATGACAAGCCAGCTAAGGGATACGGCTACAAACGCTTCCTTGGCATAGAAGGTATTGCTCTTTGGCTTTACCATTCCGGACAGGATACCTGCAATGATGCATATGATGCCGACAGTGAAGTAAACAAAAGCATCTGTAGTCTCACCATAAAGAAGCCCTGTGATAGCAGGCAATAACAGAAAGAGCCCTTCAATTGCAACTACACGACTGAGAATAAAGTTAATTAATAAATAGTTCATTGCAATCCCTCTCTTACTTCATAGGCTTGGAAGGATTCTTCAATATATCGGAGATATCGCGAAGTCCCTTATGTGTTGTTACGATAATAACGGTATCATTCATCTGTATGCTGTCACGTCCGCTTGGAGTAATGACTTGATTACCACGGACAATACAGCAGACAAGCAAATCCTTCTTAAGGTCAAGATTGTATAACGGAATATCCAGTACAGGACTGTTGTCCCCAACATGGAATTCCAAAGCCTCTACCTGATTATCCAACAGGCGGTAAAGAGACTCTACGTTACTGCCATAGGAATTACTGCGGCTACGTGCGTATTGAAGGATATGTTCTGCTGTAATGTGCTTTGGTGAGATAATACTTCCAATAGGAAGGTCATTTACAATATCATCTACCTCCATACGGTCAATCTTGGTAATACATTTACACTTAGGATTCATCTTATGGGCATATAATGATAGGAAGATGTTTCCTTCATCTAAATTTGTCAAAGCAACAAAAGCATCTGTGTGAGCCAGGCCCTCCTCCAACAGAATATCATGATTGGTTGCATCTGCATTAATAATGGTTGCTTTAGGAAGGGCAACACTTAAAAAGTCACAGCGGTCCTTGTTCTGCTCAATAATCTTAACCGGAATCCCTGTTTTCAGCAGTAGCTCGGTCAGATAATAGGAGAGTGTACTACCTCCTGCAATCATAACGTCACGAACCTTATGAATGGCTGAAATCTTAGCTGCTTTGTAGAAGCTTGGTATCTTTTCCTTGGGCATAATAACAGAAATGGTATCCCCTGCCTTTAAGATGGTATTACCATTTGGTATGCTGACCTGATGGTCACGAACTAAAATACAAATCAAAATCTCGTGGTTAAACTGCTTGGAAAATTCCTGTACAGACAAGTCATGCAGAGAAGAATTCTCTGAAATCGCAATGGTCATCAAATCCACGCGTCCCTTTACAAAGGAATCAATCTCCATGGCATCGGGTACCTGAATCAGGTGCGCAATTTCCTTGGCAGCAGCATATTCGGGATTAATTGCCATGGATAAGCTCATGCATTGCTTTAAATATGCAATTTCCTGAAAATACTGAGGGCTTCGCACACGTGCAATGGTATGACAATTGCCGGTCTTTTTCGCAATCAGAGTGCCTAAAAGATTGCCCTCGTCTTCACCTGTTACGGCAATAAAAAGGTCTGCGTCTTCAATACCTGCCTCCTGCTGGGTGAGGAAGCTGGTTGCATTACCAACAATTCCCTGGACATCATGGGAAGCAATGGTGGTCTGTAATTTCTGTGCAGATGTATCGATTAATGTAATGTTATGTCCTTCTTCGTTTAATTGCTGGGCGAGAGTACGACCTACCTTGCCACAGCCAGCTATAATAATATTCATAGTGGTAACCTACCTTTTTATATGATTATGTAACCTATAATCATATTTTATACTTGAAGAATAAAAGTTACAAGAGTAATATTAGGTGTTAGGTGAGAAATAGGTAAATGCAGATAAGAAAGGTATTGTATAGCGTATGAGAGGGATTCGATTGTATGATAAGTCCAAGATAGATTGGAATCATATATTATTTGATAATAAAAAGCTGGTTGCACTTCTGATTCCCATTGCAATCGAGCAGCTTCTAAATGCTTTTATGGGAATGGTAGATACCATGATGGTGAGTACAGTCAGTGCCGCTGCTATTTCGGCTGTATCTTTAGTTGATTCCATTAATAATTTGGTGATTCAGGTGTTTGCGGCTATGGCGACGGGAGCTGCCATTATCTGCTCCCAATATATAGGAAGTGGTAATATAAAAGCGGGAAATAAGGCAGCACGACAGGTAGTTTTAACAGTGCTTGCCATATCGGTATTTCTCATGGCGGTTTGTCTGTTTGGAAGAGAAACGCTTCTTTATTTCATTTTCGGGCAGGTGGAACAGGATGTCATGGAGAATGCGTTGGTGTATTTTCTCATTACTGTATTATCTTATCCTTTTTTAGCTTTGTTTAATGCAGGAAGTGCATTTTATCGTGCAGGTGGTAATTCGAGATATCCGATGCAGGTATCAGTGGTGTCTAATGTCTTAAATATCATTGGAAATGCAATATTTATATATGGCTGCAAATGGGGTGTTGCAGGAGCGGCACTTTCTACACTAATTTCAAGAGTATTTTGTACGGTTGTTATTTTCTATAGTCTGAGAAAACCCAAGCAGCAGATTGTGGTATCGGATTACCTAAAGATTCGTCCTGATTTCCCACTGATATGGAAGATTATGGCGGTTGGAATCCCGGCAGGAATTGAGAACGGTATGTTCCAGTTTGGAAAGCTTGCGATTCAGTCTACAGTTTCTGCGATGGGAACTACAGCGATTGCAGCGCAGGCAATGACCAATATTATGGAGAATGTGAACGGAATCTTCGGTGTTGGTGTAGGAATCTGCCTGATGAATGTGGTTGGGCAGTGCATTGGAGCAGGAAGAAAGGAAGAGGCAAAGTACTATATTGTTAAGCTGACACTGATTGCGCAGGTTGGGATTCTGGTGTCCTGTCTGTTTGCACTAGCGATAACCAAGCCGGTTACATGGCTTGCGGGTATGGAGGCAGAGAGCGCAGCCATGTGTCTGCAAATGGTAGGAGCAATTACGATTGTAAAGCCAATCTTTTGGTCAGGTTCCTTTGTCATAGCCTATGGATTAAGGGCGGCAGGAGATGTAAGATTCTCTATGCTGGTTTCAACGCTTACCATGTGGGGCTGTAGAGTAGCTCTTTGTATCTTCTTGGTAAAGGTGTTTCATTTTGGACCTATGGCAGTATGGATTGGTATGTTTGCGGATTGGGCTGTCAGAAGTGTCATATTTACAGTGAGATTTATAAGAGGAAAATGGTTAAAAGCTGCGCTAGTTTAACGCAGCTTTTTCTTTGATTCGTTTCTTATTTTGATACATGGCTTTATCGGCTCTTCCATAGGTATCCTCTAAAGAACGGTCCATTGTGGAGGAGTAGATTGCCATACCATAGGCAATATGAATTGGGAACTGGCTGGTTCGTTTGTTGTATTTTGCCATATCATTATGTAATGCATCAAAATACGGTTCAAAAGAGATGCTTTCACAATCAGCAACAATAACAACAAATTCATCGCCGCCTACACGATAGGTTTTTCCTAGTTTATTGAAATTCTTAGCAATCATATCGGCAGCAAGCATAATATAATGGTCTCCTGCCTGGTGTCCATGCTGGTCATTGACCTGTTTTAGACCATTCAAATCAAAGTCAATGATAGCAACTCCCTCAGGTGCAATCGAATAATGTGAAAAGTCATGATTATAGGCAGTTCTGTTGCCCAGTCCCGTCATATTATCGGAGAAGGCAAGCTGATGATAGGCAGCTGCCTGTTCACCCATTTTCATAAGCTTTGCAGAATCACGGATGGTATCATAGCCTAATATAATAATATAGATGGCAATACCGATACGTCCAAGGATACTGCTGCTCCAGCCTGATAGATAATATACAGCAATATCTATACTGCAGAAGATAAAAAAGAGCAGGAGTGATATCATATGAAAGAGAATTTTTTGCTTGTTATAGCTTTTGCGGTATAAATGGAAGGAGTAAGCTAATACTGATATAACACAGAAGGCAATAACGGCAAAGGACGTCCATAGTGTCTCCATAAAATCAATGATTCCTGCGTATTGCAGTGCCAGAGAAAGAATGTTCTGTGTCAGTATGACAATACACATAATATCCCATATCTTATGCCGGGTATCCTCGTAGTATGACTTAACAAAGAGTATGTACGGAAGCGGTAACAGCATAAACAGATGAAAGGATGCGTATACGGTTATTAAGTTGTTATTCATAACAAGAACTGTAAATCGATTCTGCGACAAGGTCCAAAGTGACATGAGTGCCGCACAAAGTCCAAGATAGAGAATCGATGGTGAAATGGCAACACGCTTGCGGATAATAAACCAATAGGCAATCATAATGATTCCGAAGCAAAAAAGCATAATACAAAGAATAAATACAGGCAGATTGTCTTTGAGTACATAGGTTAAAATAGAGGCTGTGTTACCTATATAGAAGGTAGGCAGCTTTTCTTCAATATCATCGTAAGCAGAGGTAATCTCCAGCTCTAAAGTATGTGTCAGTGATGGGATTTCAACAAAATGCCATGCATAACCGGAGGTCTCTGAAAATGGATTATGCTGAACGGTTGGATACTTATAGATTAAGATGTTGTCAGCATAGATTTCAAAGTTCAGGTGTGTAGAGAAAAAGCCGATGACATTATGAGCATCTGCGTAATCACATATAGTTCCTGCTAGGACAATCCCCTCCTTTGTATCAGAGATGGTGTAATCGCTCCATGTGTGTACATTAGAGGTGGCAGCTGGGGCAGAGTTTGACTTTAAGTCATAGAAAAAGATTCCACCTAAAATAGTAATGGAAAATACCAGTATAACAATGTATATATAATTGTATTTCTTATCATAATTCTTTTGCATAGTGTTACCTCAAGTAGTTCAAGTTTATGTAGTTTGGCACATTATAGCACATTAGTACCAAAAAATCTATGAAATAGTATAAAACGGAAGGGAATGTGGTAAATATCCTATAAATAAAGTGTTAAGACGATATAATTACCGAAAATTTATCTTGCATTGTATTGACGAAAATAGGATAATTTTAGTATAAGCATTATTATGCAGTTGTAGGGAGGCGCATCTATGGGATTTGACAAGGTAAAAATAAAGCAAATACGAGGAATGATTATTTTTATTGCGGTGATATGTCTGGCTTTACGGTACAGCGATGAAATTATCGGGGCATTAGGCTTAGGAATAGAGATTTTGACACCGTTTATTCTGGGAGCGGTTATGGCTTTTATATTAAATCTGCCGCTTAGAGGGATTGAAAACAGACTGCTGGGTAAGTGGAAGGGAAAGCTTGCAGATAAGTTTAAAAGACCAATAGGTATTGTTGGCAGTATTTTAATTATTATAGCTGTTCTTTCTCTTGTGATTTTGACAGTTGTTCCACAGGTTGGCAAGACCTTGGTGGATTTAGGTAATAAGATACCTGTATTTATGGAGAAGGTGTGGGTACAGCTTCAAGGACTTCAGCTTGATAATCCGCAGCTTCAGACCTATTTAAATCAGCTACAGGAGATTGAACTGAATTGGGATTCCATTCTTAATGGGATAGTTTCTTTCTTGAAAAACGGTATGACAAGTATGCTTTCGTCTACTGTGGTAGTGGCGGGAAGTATTGTGTCAGGTGTTATGAATACGGTGATTGCTTTTATCTTTGCAATCTATATCTTGGGACAGAAGGAAAAGCTGGCAGACCAAGGAAAGAGAATCCTGTCAGCATACTGCAAGCCTAAGTGGAATCAGTATTTGTTGAAGGTATTTGGACTTGCATATCGTAATTTTTCGAATTTTATTTCCGGTCAGTGCCTTGAGGCAGTGATTTTGGGATGTATGTTTGTGGTTGCCATGACTATCTTTAGATTACCATATGCAGTGCTGGTAGGCGTTTTAATCGCATTTACGGCATTGATTCCAATTGTTGGAGCATTTATCGGCTGTGCTGTCGGAGCATTTTTAATTATGGTGGATGACCCTATGAAGGCATTGATATTTATTGTCATGTTTCTTGTATTGCAGCAGATAGAAGGGAATCTGATTTATCCAAGAGTAGTTGGTAATTCGGTAGGTTTACCATCTATATGGGTATTAATGGCAGTCAGTGTCGGAGGAAGTCTTTTTGGTGTGGCAGGAATGCTTGTATTTATCCCGCTTTTGTCTACGTTTTACATTTTGCTTAGAGATAGCGTGAATGAGAGAAATGCAACGGCGCATAAAGGGCATGGAAAGTCTTATCAGAAGAATAAGAAGCCGTATCCAAAGCGTACAACGAGCAAACAAAGTAGTGAGGAAGTAAAGAAATGACATACACATTTGCTAAATGGCTGTTATTCCTGTATATTTACTGCTTTATCGGATGGATATGGGAATGCTTATATGTATCTGTCTGTAAAGGAAAATGGGTAAATCGAGGATTTATGGCAGGACCATTTTTACCAATATACGGATGTGGGGCAATTATTATTTTGTTTCTGACACTTCCTGTTAGGGACAATGCAGTTGCAGTTTACTTTATTGGAATGGTAAGTGCTACCATACTGGAGTATTTTACGGGTGTAGCGATGGAGAAGCTGTTTCATGTAAGATATTGGGACTATTCAAAGAATAAGTTGAATGTAAACGGACATATCTGTTTAAAATCGTCACTGGCCTGGGGGGCATTCTCTGTTATTCTGACATTATACGGACACAAGCCGCTTGAACGTCTTGTGATGGGAATGAATCAAAATGTGTTGGAATTTATTGTATTTGGATTAACAGCAGTGATTGCGGTTGATTTTTCACAATCTGTAAGAGAAGCTTTAGATTTGAAGGAATTGTTGATTACGTTGGAGAATAATCATGAGGAATTTAGACGTATTCAAAAGCGAATCGATGTCATCACGACAGTTTATGGCACAGAGGTAAAGGAGAAGTCAGAGCAAGGCTTGAAGAAGTTAAATCTGATGCTTGAGTCAGGTAAGGAATTGTGGGGAAAGAAAGAGTATATCAGGGTAAAGAAATTGTTAAAACGTAATCCGGGTGCAGTTTCTATGAGACATGCGCAGGCATTACGCGATTTACTTCATATACATGAGCTAAGTTCTATAAGAAAATTGCCGAAAAAGATATTATGGTGGAAACATAAATAATATGCAGGCAAGATAGAACAAAGGGGGACAACGGATGAGAAAGCGATATAATGAGTTTGTGGAAAAATTTTATAGGCTATTGTCAAATGACAGGCTGGTGCTTACATTTATTTGTCTGCTGGGGGCAGCAATATGTATCACTGTAGCTTTGTTGGAGATTTTTACTGGCAATAATTTGGAGACAGTATTTGTATACTTTGTTTTAATTGCTTATTTGCTTTTGATGATTTTTCTGTGTCATAGGTTTCCGGCAAAGTATGATTTGTTTGCGGCACTGATTATGGTGCCTGTGAACTGTGCGGTATTTCCGTATATCTTTTTGATATCGGATGGTGGAGGCATTTCATCCGGTATGCCGATTTGGTTAACTTTTGGGTTAATTTTGATTTATATCATTACCAATGGCGTATATACATATGTGTTAATTGCTGTTACGGTGGTAATTGACTTGCTTTTGTTTCAGTTTGCTTATCTTGACCATCCGATTACAGATTTACCGTTGGACAAGGCCTATTATTATAGGGATAATATTGTTGCAATTTTTGGGGTATCTTTGATTACAGGTATTTTGTTAAAATATCAAAAGGGTATTCAGAAGAGACAGACAGAGCGTATCCAGAAGGCAATGCAGGAGGCAGAGCGTGAGAAGATTAATTCTACACACGCGAATGAGGCAAAGAGCCGTTTTCTTGCCAATATGTCCCATGATATCAGAACGCCTATGAATGCAATTGTAGGTATGACGGATATGGCAAAGTTTAATCTGGACGACAAGGAAAAGGTAAAGGAATGCCTGGATAAGATTAATGCGTCGTCAAAGCAGCTGTTGCATTTAATCAACAATATTCTGGATATGTCAGAGATTGAGTCGGGTGTATTGGTGCTTAAGGAGAAGGAATTTAATCTGCAGGAGCTGGTAGATAATGTGCAGGTTGTATTAGAGCCTTTGGCAAGAGCAAAGAAGCAGAGGTTTACTGTAGAATATTTTGATATTAGGCAGGCAAATTTGATTGGTGATGCAGTCAGACTGCGTCAGGTATTTATGAACCTGATTGGTAACAGTATCAAGTTTACGGATATGGAAGGCGAGATTCAGGTTAGAATCAGACAGCTTGATAGCTTGAAGAAGAATTATGCTTCTTATGTATTTGAAATACAGGATAATGGTATTGGTATGTCGAAGGAATTCATTCAGAAGACGATTTATGAGCCATATGCCAGAGAAGAGGCTGATACGGTTTCTAAGACAGAGGGAAACGGTATCGGTATGAGTATCACCAAGAGAGTATTGGATGAATACAAGGCTTCCTTGGAGATAGAAAGTGAGCAGGGAAAGGGAAGCTTATTCAGAATCTACATAGAGCTTCCGATAGATATTCAGAGGACAACGGTTCCGATGGATGTAGATGGTTTCCCGACATTATTGGATGCAACAGGAAAGAATATTCTTGTAGTAGAGGATAATGAGATTAATATGGAAATCATGAAGGAGATATTGAGTAGAACCAGCGCCAATATCATCTGCGCATGGAATGGTGAAGAGGCATATCAGATATTCCAGGAGTCAAAGAAGGGATATTTTGATTTGATATTTATGGACGTTCAGATGCCGATGATGAACGGTTATGAGACCACAAGGGCGATACGTGCACTGCTTCGAGATGATGCGAATGTACCGATTGTAGCGATGACGGCCAATGCATTCTCGCAGGATATTGAGAAGTCTATTGAATGCGGTATGAATGACCATTTGTCTAAGCCGGTAGAGATTGACGAATTATTCTCAAAGATGTATCAATATTTACATATGGTAGACGGGAAACAAGAGACTTGTAAGGAAGAAGCACAGGAATGAGCATAGTCTCATTCCTGTTTTTAAAGGAATAGGAAAGTGCTCGAAAAGTAGTGGAAGTGAAACAAGAATCAGCTTAGCTGATTCTTGCAGAGTGTTGCCGCCGGGCAACACTCTTTTAAAGGAAGGATTAGGAAATGAATAAGAGCAGATTAGAAAGACTAGGTGAAATATTAGAGGAGAATGTAAAGAGCGGACATATTGCGGGAGGCAATGTGGCTGTTATGTATAAGGGAGAAGAGATTTATTATGCCGAGGCAGGGTATGCGGATATTGCTAATGGTAAGAAGATTGCAAAAGACAGTATTTTCCGTTTGTATTCCATGTCAAAGCCAATAACCGCGGTAGCAGTTATGCTGCTTGTGGAGCGGGGCGTGCTTGATATGCTGGACCCGATTGCAAAGTTTATTCCGACCTTTGAACATATGATGGTAGCAACAGCAGATGGAGATGTGGCAGCAACAAAGCCTGTTACGGTAAAGGATTGTATGTGTATGACATCAGGACTTCCGTATGGAACAGACCCGGATATATCCAGTCAGGATGTAGGCAAGGTGTTTGATGAGATGTATGAGAGATTGTACAGTGATAATCAGATGTCTACTGTGGAGTTTGCTATGAAGCTTGGCAATTGCAGACTGGACTTTGAGCCGGGGACTGCATGGAGATATGGTACGAGTGCAGATATATTGGGAGCAGTGATAGAGGTTGCTACCGGTATGCGCTTTGGAGATTTCTTAAAGAAGGAGTTCTTCGAGCCTTTGGGTATGAAGGATACGGGCTTTGGAGTACCTGCGGATAAGCTGGACAGATTAACTGTGGTATATGAAGAGACCGCAGAGGGGTTAGTGGAATATCATGGTAATCATTTAGGCATTATTAATCATATGGATAAGGAGAATGCATTCCAGTCAGGTGGTGCAGGCTTAGTATCTACAATTGCGGATTATGAAAAGTTTACACAGATGTTGATGAATGGAGGAAGCTATGAGGGCAGAAGGTATCTTTCGCCTCGTACGGTAGAGTATCTGACACATAGCAGACTGACACCGCAGCAGTCGGTGAATCTGGGATACTGGGAGAATCTTGCAGGATTTACCTATGGTAATTTGATGAGAATTATGGATGACCCGGCGAAGGCTGTGATAAATGGTTCTGTAGGTGAATATGGATGGGATGGATGGCTTGGACCATATTTTGCCAATATTCCTAAGGAGGATCTGACTATGCTTCTTATGGTGCAGAGAAAGGATACGGGAACCTTTGATGTAACAAGAAAATTGAGAAATGTATTGGCATCAGCAATAGAATAACAGAAAGCAGACTGACTGTAGAGGTTGGTCTGCTTTTCGGATAGTTAAGGGAGGTTTTTAGAACTTATGATAGTAAAGGATTTACAGGGGATTTGGGAGTTATGTCTTGATGCGAAGAAGGCGTATCGTGTACCGCCAAAGGGTACTGATACAATTTGTCTGCCAAACAGTACGGCACATGCGAGGAAGGGCGTTTGCAAGACTGAGCCGACGACGGATTTTATGACAGACCAATATTATTTTGAAGGCTATGCGTGGTATACAAGGGAGATAGAAGTAGAGGAGAGCTGGGTAGAAAAGAAGCTTACGCTCTTTTTAGAGAGAACCCGTATTTCCACGGTGTACATAGATGGTGTGGAAATGGATACTTTAGATAGCTTATGCGGTTATCATAAGCATGATTTGACGGGAAAGCTGTCTGCGGGAACGCATAGACTGACAGTCAGAGTGAATAATACGGATTATCCCACACGCGGCGGTCATATGACTTCACCGGATACCCAGACCAATTGGAATGGTATTGTGGGGCATATTGAATTACAAATTCGCGAGATGGTTTATCCTGAGAATGTGCAGGTGGATGCAAGGACTGCTGATAAGATATGTATAAGTGCTGACATATGCGGTTTGGAGAGCGGAGAGGCTTTTGTTGTGATTTGCCGCAAATCAGGGGAATTGTTGCATGAGGCTGCGTATTCTTTTGAATCGGGTAAGCTTAGTGTTGAGATTGCGCTAACCGGCGATGATTTGTTATGGGATGAGTATCATAAGAATCTTTTGACGGCTAAGGTTAGCGTGGCAGATGAGGATGAGAAGGTTTGTTTTGGTATTCGTGCGCTTTCCTGTGATAAGCGTCGTCTGTTGGTAAATGGTAAGCAGATTTTCTTACGTGGTAAGCATGATGGACTGGTATTTCCAAGTACCGGCTTTGCACCGATGACGGTAGAAGAGTGGAAGAAGGTATTTGCCACTGCTATGGAATATGGTATCAATCACTATCGTTTCCATACCTGCTGTCCGCCGGATGCGGCATTTACGGCAGCCGATGAGATGGGTATTTATATGGAGCCTGAGTTACCTTTCTGGGGAACGATTGCAGCACCGGGAGAGGAGTACTATAACGAAAGTGAGCAGGCGTATTTGATAGAAGAGGGCTATCGTATTTTGCGGGATTTTGGTAATCATCCATCCTTTATCATGCTTTCCATGGGGAATGAGCTGTGGGGCAATAAGGAGAGAATTAACAGCTTTTTACATGATTATAAGGCGGTGGATAACAGACATTTGTATACACAGGGCTCTAATAATTTCCAGTGGGTGCCGGAGGTATTAGAGGACGAGGATGTATTCTGTGGTGTGCGTTTGTCAAAGGAGAGATTGTTTAGAGGCTCTTATGCGATGTGTGATGCGCCGCAGGGACATATACAGGTAGCACCACCGGATGCAAAGTATAATTATGATGAGATTATCGTACCTACAGAACTGGGTGAGGGTACTGCGACGGACGGATATATTGAGATTCAGTATGGAACAGGTGTAAAGAAGGTAAAGGCAGAGGGCGGTGAACAGGAGCTCTTTCCTGAGGTGCCTGTGATTTCGCATGAGGTGGGACAGTATGATTTCTTCCCTGATTTTTCAGAGCTTGGACGATATGAAGGCTCACAGCAGCCATTGTATCTAAAGGTTTATCAGGAACGTATGGAGAAGAGCGGCACCTTTGCACAGTGGCAGGATTTCTTCAAGGCTACGGGAGCATTGGCACTTGATTGCTATCGAAGAGAGATTGAGACTGCGCTTAGGACAAGGGAGCTGAGCGGCTTCCAGCTTTTGGATTTGCAGGATTTTCCGGGACAGTGCGTGGCATTGGTTGGTGTATTGAATGCATGGATGGAGTCAAAGGGCTTAATTTCGGCAGCTGGGTGGAGACAGTTCTGTAATGATGTGGTTATATTGGCGGAGCTTGAGAGCTTTGTGGTAAAGGCCGGACAGAGGATAGAGATGCCTGTAAAGCTGTCCGTATGTAATTGGGAGGCTTTCAGTGGTCGAGAAGTGCAGTATCGGGTGTACTGCGATGCTTCGACGGACCTGTGGGAGAGTGGTAGTTTGACCTTTGATAAGGGCAGTGAGCGTCTGCATGAAGCAGGTGTGGTTTCCTTTGAGATTCCTATGCTTGAGAAGCCTTGTAAGGTGAAGATAGAGCTTACGCTTCCGGGAACGGAGTATAAGAATGTGTATGAGCTTTGGGCTTATCCTGAGTATGAGGTAGAGATTTCAGAGACAGAGATTTCTTATGGTGGAAAGAGCATTCGTGTGGTACGTTCTTGGGAAGAGGCTTTGGAGTGCCGTACTCATGGTGTTCCTTGTATTTACGTTCCTGTGCAGAATGGGGAGGATATCGAGGGAACCTACTGTACCGACTTCTGGAACTATCCGATGTTTCGGTCTATTTCAGAGAGTATGGGACGTAAGGTGCCTGTGGGAACGCTGGGCTTGTATATCCATAAGGATAAGCTTGCAGACTTTCCGTGCGAAGTTTATTCTACACCGCAGTGGTTTCATTTGGTGATGCATAGTCATTGTACCGTACTCGATGGCAGGGAGGATGTGCAACTATTGGTGCAGCCGATTGATAATGTGGAGCGATGCCATAAGCTGGGAATACTCTATTATCAGGAGGATGTGCCAGTATGTACTTCACGTATGTGGGAGATTAGCGAGCATGTAGAGGTAAAGGCATTTGCAAAGATGCTGGTTGAGATGATAGGAATTTAAAGAATAGGGCTTCGGATAATCAATAGGATTTCCGAAGCCTTAAAAAATGATTGACAGTTTACATAAATATGTTAATATTTTAACTTGGATGGTATTCGAAAGAAACTGTACCAAAGAAGCTTATGAAGAAAGAGAGTGTCACCTAGTACAACGTATATACGCATGTATAACGAAAGTATAGGAGGGTGATGTGATTGAAAATAGGATTTATAGGAGCAGGTAAGGTAGGCTTCTCTATGGGAAGATACTTTATGGAACGTGACGTGCATGTATCCGGCTATTATAGTCGTAATTTGAATTCTTCAAAGGAAGCAGCAATATTTACAAAGACAAGGTATTACGAAAGACTAGAGGATTTGGTCAGAGAAAGTGATACTCTGTTTCTTACTGTCCCGGACGGGGACATTGATAAGGTTTATTCTAAAGTAAGTCAGTTAGACATAAGGGGAAAGTGTCTTGTTCATTGTAGCGGGGCATTATCGTCTGATGTTTTTTCTGATGTTTCTAAGAAGGGAGCAAGAGGCTGCTCCATCCATCCAATTTGTGCTGTGAGCGATAAGCTGACAGCCTATCAAAATTTATCCAAAGCGTATTTTACAATTGAAGGAAAAGATGTGGAAGACGTGGTAGCATTGATAGCCGGTTGCGGGAATCGGGTTGAATTGATTTCTGCCGGGCAGAAGGTGAAATATCATGCTGCGTCAGTGTATGCCAGCAATCTGGTAGTGGGGCTCTATGACATTGCTACTGAGCTGTTACAGGAGTGTGGATTAAGCGAAGCATTCTCGAAAGAGGCATTATTGCCACTATTTATGGGGAATGCCATGAATGTAGCAAACAAGGGGGCAGTAGAGGCTTTGACAGGTCCTGTGGAGCGGGCTGACAAAGGAACTGTTAAGAAGCATCTTGAGGTACTGCAGGGAGAAAGAAGGGAAATCTATCGTTTGCTGTCACGGCAGCTATTGCAGGTGGCTCAGAAGAAGAATGCTGATAGAGAGTACCTTGAGGTAGATATGATTTTGGAAGATGAGAAAGGAATTGGAAATGAAAAACACAGTTATTACATTTCGTGATGCAAAGCAAAAGAAGGATAAGCTGACGATGCTGACTGCATATGATTATTCTACGGCTAAGCTGATGGATGAGGCGGGAGTGAATGCAATTCTTGTTGGAGATTCACTTGGAAATGTCATCTTAGGATATGAGGATACCATATCCGTTACGATGGAAGACATGATTCATCATGGTGCCGCTGTTTCAAGAGGTACAAAGAATGCTCTTGTGGTAATTGATATGCCGTTTATGTCATATCAGACAAGTGTATACGATGCCGTAGTGAATGCGGGGCGTTTGATGAAGGAAGGAAGAGCCGGTGCGGTGAAGCTCGAGGGCGGAAGAGAGGTATGTCCGCAGATTAAGGCAATTACAGAGGCGGGAATACCGGTTATGGCACATCTTGGACTCACTCCGCAATCCATTCATGCACTTGGAGGATTTAGAGTACAGGGAAAGAGCGAGGAAGCTGCCAGAAAATTATTGGAGGATGCAAAAGCGGTAGAGGAAGCAGGCGCATTTGCTGTTGTATTGGAGTGTGTTCCGGCGAAGCTCGCAGAATTGATTACAAAGGAATTAGAGATACCTACGATTGGAATCGGCGCAGGAAATGTGTGTGATGGGCAGATTCTGGTATATCAGGATATGCTTGGTATGTTTTCGGATTTTACACCGAAGTTTGTAAAGTGTTATGCAAATGTAGGTGAAGTCATGAAAAATGCCTTTGAGAGCTATCGGAAAGAGGTACAGGACGGTATGTTTCCGAAGAAAGAGCATGAGTATGCAATCGCAGATGATGTATTGGAAAAGTTATATTAATAGATAGATGAGGAGTAAAGCTATGAAAATTGTATCAACGATAAATGAAGTAAGAGCACAGGTAAAGGAATGGAAGCAGCAGGGATTAAGTGTTGGTTTTGTGCCGACAATGGGATACCTTCACGAAGGCCATGCAAGCCTTATGAAGCGTGCTAAGGAAGAATGTGACAAGGTTGTCGTAAGCATATTTGTAAATCCTATGCAGTTTGGAGTGAATGAGGATTTGGATAGCTATCCTAGGGATTTGCAGGCTGATTCGGTATTATGTGAGTCACTTGGAGTGGATTTGATTTTCCATCCTGAGGTGGAGGAAATGTATGAGAATGGCTTTTGTTCCTTTGTAGATATGAATGGATTGACGAAGGAGCTTTGCGGAAAGTCAAGACCTATTCATTTTAGAGGCGTGTGTACAGTAGTTAGTAAGCTGTTCAATATTGTTACACCCAATAAGGCATTTTTTGGTCAGAAGGATGCACAGCAGCTGGCGGTAATTCGTCGAATGGTGAAGGATTTGAATATGGATATTGAGATTGTAGGCTGTCCGATTGTAAGAGAGGAGGATGGTCTTGCAAAGAGTTCCCGAAATACATATTTGAATGCAGAAGAACGTAAGGCTGCATTGGTATTAAGTCAGACGATTCGTCTTGGAGAGCAGATGGTGAAGGATGGCGTAACTAAAACAGAGGTATTGCTAGAGGCGATGAGAGAAAATATCGAGAAAGAGCCACTTGCAAGAATCGACTATGTAGAAGCAGTTAGCATGGATTCGATAGAGAAGATAGAGAAGCTAGAGGGCGAAGTATTGGTAGCTATGGCGGTGTATATTGGAACAACACGTTTGATTGATAATTTTATTGTGAGCAAATAGAAAGAGTTAGAGGGAAGAGAATGATATGCAGATACAAGTATTAAAGAGCAAGATACATAGAGCAACGGTGGTTCAGGCTGAACTTGATTATATTGGAAGTATTACAATTGATGAAGCGCTGATGGAACAGGCAGGGATTATGGAATATGAGAAGGTTCAGATTGTAGATGTCAATAATGGCGCAAGATTTGAGACCTATGCAATTGCAGGGGAACGTAATAGTGGAATGATTTGTTTAAATGGAGCAGCAGCCAGAATGGTGTCGACAGGTGACAAGATTATTATTATGTGTTATGCGACAATGACGCCGGAGGAATTACAGGCGAATCCACCGAGAGTATTGTTTGTAGATGACGAGAATAAGGTCACAAGGATGACTCGCTATGAGAAGCATGGCAGATTAGAAGATTTGAAGTAGGTGATTTGATATGCTTTCAGGGAAAAATATAGTGTTGGCAGTGACAGGAAGTATTGCCGCATACAAGATAGCCAATCTTGCCAGTATGCTTAAGAAACTCCATGCGGATGTCACTGTTCTTATGACACAGAATGCTACTAATTTTATCAAGCCTATTACGTTTGAGACTCTCACGGGTAATAAATGTCTGATTGATACCTTTGACAGGAGTTTTGAATATAGTGTGGAGCATGTTTCGATTGCCAAGAAGACAGATGTGGTGATGGTGGCACCAGCTACGGCGAATGTAATAGGTAAGCTTGCCAATGGCATTGCAGATGATATGCTGACGACAACGGTCATGGCCTGTAAGTGCAAGAAAATTATCGCTCCTGCTATGAATACACAGATGTATGAGAATCCTATTGTGCAGGACAATATGGATAAGCTGACACGATTTGGTTATGAGGTGATTACACCGGATACAGGCATGCTTGCATGTGGAGATGTTGGTGCCGGGAAGATGCCTTCTGAAAATGTACTTCTTCAATATATATTGAGAGAGTGCGCATACAAAAAGGATATGACAGGTAAGAAGGTACTAATTACAGCAGGTCCAACCATGGAAAAAATTGACCCGGTTAGGTTTATCAGTAATCATTCCACCGGTAAGATGGGATATGCACTTGCAAGGTGTTGCATGCTTCGAGGTGCTGAGGTGACACTTGTAACGGGAAAAACAAGTATCGAACCACCAATGTTTGTGAAGGTGGTTCCTGTGGTGTCTGCATTAGATATGTATGAGGCAGTTATGGAGCATTTTGAAGAGCAGGATATTGTGATTAAGGCAGCAGCAGTTGCGGATTATCGACCGATAAATCCGTCTGATGAGAAGGTCAAGAAGAAGGATGGAGAGATGTCGATAGCATTAGAGCGTACAGATGATATATTGAAGGCTCTTGGTGTCAAGAAGACAAAACAGTTTCTTTGTGGATTTTCTATGGAAACAGAGAATATGCTTCAAAACTCAAAGGATAAGCTTATTAGAAAGAATCTGGATATGATTGTGGCAAATAATCTAAAGCAGGCTGGGGCCGGATTTGGAACAGATACGAATGTTGTTACAATTATTACAGCAGATGAAGTGAAAGAGCTGGAAATCATGTCCAAGGATGATGTTGCTTCATGCATTATAGATGAGATTCTTGGAAAAAAGAAGCGGGTATAGGAGTATTGGGATAAATTGGGATTTGTCGAGTTCTCTCGGCGCTCGCACTAACAGGTTTCATTCGAAAGCGAGAGCTCCGGGCTAAGAGTTTCTAGGCGCTTTTATCTAAGTGTTCTAAGACGTACGGAACCGGCGGCGATTCGCCATCCTTGGCTCAAATTGCCGCCTACTGCCTCCATCCGGTCGGCAGTTTCCTATATACTTCAAAAGCACTAAGAAACTCTAACACCCTGCGCAATGCTTTCTACATGAAACCTGTTAGTGCTTGCGCCTAGTTTATCAAATAAAAGGTGGAATTGTCATGTACACAGGCACTCTG
>JAZNMO010000067.1:0-7177 GCA_045579665.1 Lachnospiraceae bacterium | reverse complement strand
AGTGCTTCTGTTTCCTCAATCTTACCATTCGCATCTGTAGGAAATCTCATACAGCCAAAGCCCAATAATGACACCTTGGCATCGATATTTTCCATTCTTCTGTATTCCATCATAATTGTACCCCATCCTTTCCTATTCTTACATCACACATCTAATATTTATTATAGAATATCCTTCTTAATCTGTATATAGGAACTCCATATCACCAAGCAGCTTCTGTGTATGCTGCATCATTAAGTCTGCTTCCTTCTCTACTAGACCATACTTCTTATATTTCAAGGTAAAGCAAGGTGTTCCCTTTGCAGAAAACTCAAGACTGCCCTTGTACTTTGCCAAAAGCTCC
The DNA here is from genome assembly GCA_045579665.1 of Lachnospiraceae bacterium. GTDB lineage: Bacteria > Bacillota > Clostridia > Lachnospirales > Lachnospiraceae > COE1. Next base: position 6,834 of record JAZNMO010000067.1, on the reverse strand, counting down.
GGAATTCGCTCCACATGCACTGGGGCAAACGGTTCCATATAGAAGGCTATACTGCCTACCTTTCCCTTAATCTCCGTAACATAACGCTCATGCGCCTGTACACGTATCAAAGAAATTCGAATCAAATTATCCACAGACTTTGGAACATTACCAAATCTGTCTAAAAGCTCTTCCTTCATGTCCTCACACTCTGCATGACTCTCAAGACAGGCAATTCTCTTATAAATATCCAGCTTCTGCACCTCATTTACAATATAGGAAGCAGGAATAAAGGCATCTACATCCATATCCACATAAGTATTGAAATCCTCCTGTGTCTGCAAAGCACCAGTTCCCTTTAGATGCTTCACTGCCTCATTGAGCATCTTACAGTATAAGTCATAACCAACAGCCTCCATATGACCATGCTGTCTCTCGCCTAAGAGATTACCTGCACCACGAATCTCCAAGTCACGCATAGCTATTTTGAAGCCGCTACCCAAATCCGTAAACTCCTTAATCGCCTGCAGACGCTTCTCCGCAACCTCTTTTAGCATCTTATCCCTCTTATACATTAGGAACGCATACGCAGTACGATTTGACCTTCCCACACGTCCTCTCAGCTGGTAAAGCTGTGACAATCCAAGGCTGTCAGAATCATGGATAATCATAGTATTTGCATTCGATATATCAAGTCCGGTCTCTATGATGGTGGTAGATACTAATACATCAATCTCCCCATTAATAAAGTCAAACATGATTTTTTCAAGCTCCTGCTCCTTCATCTGACCATGTGCAAATGCAACATTTGCCTCAGGTACAAGTTTTGCTACCTGATTAGCAACATCTTCTATATTATTGACTCGATTATATACATAGTACACCTGACCGCCTCTGGAAAGCTCCCTGACAATGGCTTCGCGCACCATTTCCTCATTATGCTCCATTACATAGGTCTGAATCGGCTGACGCTCACCCGGCGCTTCCTCTAAGACACTCATATCTCTGATACCCACAAGGCTCATATGCAGGGTTCTCGGAATCGGAGTTGCCGTCAATGTCAATACATCTACACTGTCCTTTACCTGCTTAATCTTCTCCTTATGGCGAACACCAAAACGCTGCTCCTCATCTATGATTAAGAGTCCCAAATCCTTATACTGTACATCCGCAGATAATAATCTGTGCGTACCGATTACAATATCCACAAAGCCCTTTTTCAAATCCTCCAAGGTCTTCTTCTGCTCTCCGACTGTTCTGAATCTTGACATCAAATCCACTCGCACGGGGAAATCCTTCATTCTCTGCACAAAGGTATTATAATGCTGCTGCGCCAAAATAGTTGTTGGTACCAAATAAGCTACCTGCTTCCCATCCTGCACTGCCTTAAAGGCTGCTCGTATCGCAATCTCCGTCTTACCATACCCGACATCTCCACAGACAAGTCTATCCATAATGCGGGAGCTTTGCATATCTGCCTTGGTCGCTTCGATAGCCAGCAGCTGGTCCTCTGTCTCCTGAAATGGGAACATTTCCTCAAACTCCTGCTGCCACACCGTATCATTACTAAAGACAAAGCCCTGCTTCTCCTGACGAACAGCATAAAGCTCTACCAAGTCCTTCGCCACCTCATTAACAGCACTCTTTACCTTGGACTTGGTCTTAACCCATTCCTGAGAACCAAGCTTATTAAGCTTTGGCTTCTTTGCTGCATCTGACGAAGCATATTTCTGAATCACATCCAGTCCTGTCGCAAGAATATAAAGATTGCCTCCATCACGATACTCAATCTTCATATAGTCCTTAACAACCTTATCCACCGCAACCTTCTCAATACCACGATAAATACCCAGTCCATGATTCTCATGTACTACATAGTCACCAACCTTTAGGTCTGAGAAGTTCTGAATCTTTTGTCCCTCGTACTGTTTCTTTTTCTTCTTTTTCTTTGCCTGCTTACCAAAGATATCCGTCTCTGAAATCACGACAAACTTAAGCATCGGATATTCAAAGCCCTTCTGTACACCGCCGTGAAAGGTCATAACCTCCCCTGCCTGTAACTCTCTTTCAGGATTATCCGAATAAAATGCCAGCAAGCCCTCATCCATCAAATCAACTGCCAAACGTTTGGCTCTAGTTACAGACGGTGAAACAAGAAGAACACGATAACCATTTTTCTTATAATTCTTTAAATCTCTTACCAGTTCCGCAAAGCTGTTATTGTAAGAAGAAACATTTCTGGTATTTATCGCATATCGGTTTGGAAACTTCATCGGAAAGCCCTTATACTCCATGGCTGAAAGCGCCATCACGCGCGCTCTCTCCAAGCCTGCAAGTGTTTCCTTTACGCCATACAAAATATCCATCTGCTTTGGCAGAATATAGCCCTTCTGAGAACGAGCCATCATGCTCTCACGAAACTCCAGCTCGACCGCATTGGCATGCTCCATAATTCTCATTGGCTCATCCAAATAAAAGCAACAGCTTCTTCCCGCAAAATAATCCGCAAAGCTCTCTACCTCATCATAGAAGTAGCCTATATAGCTTTCCAGGTTCACATAAGTCTGAAACTCCGTTACTCCTTCCTTTAGCTGTGCAAGGTTTTGTTCTAAGCGATGTGCCGCCTCCGGATTGGTTTCCTTGCGAAATACCTCTGCTGCCTTCTTGCAGTCCGCTTCCATCCTGTGAAGTCCCTGCTCTAATTCACTTTTAGAAAGCATTAGCTCAGTCGCAGGATAAATAGTTATTTCCTGTAAGCTCTCAATAGAACGCTGACTTAAGATATCAAAGGAACGAATCGACTCTATCTCATCTCCCCATAGCTCGATTCGTATCGGATTCTCCTCTGTCAAATCAAAAATATCTACAATACCGCCTCGAATCGAAAACTGTCCCGGTGCCTCCACCTGATAGTTCTTCTCATAGCCCATTTCCACAAGCCGTCTGGCGATTGCGCTCTCCTCCACAATACTGTCACTATCAATGTGGATGACATGCTCCTCCCAGCTTGCCAGCGGAATCTGATGTGCCATTAACGCCGAAAAGGTGGTAACAATCGTAATTGGCCCACCCTCTAAAATCCTTCTTAAGATTTGTATTCTTTCTTTCATCAGCTGATTGCTGTGAATATCTGCCTGATAAAAGATTAAGTCCTTTGCCGGATAAAAGTAGGACTCTTTGCAGTACATTCTGCAATCATCCAGTATCTCCTTTGCCTTCATGTCACTGTAAGTCACAATAATCTTCACATCAATATCTTCATTGATTCCATATATCATATGAAGCTTCTGCGAATCTACACAGCCTGATATGCTGACCTTCCCCTGTGCTTTTCTTTGATTCAACTGTATCTCTTCATATTCCCCTAGCTCACGAAGAGGTGTTCCCAAAGCATTCACTGTAATCCCTCTTTCTATTATAATGTCTTTCTATCCTGTCTATGCCTTCTTATTATAGCGATTCATCGCTTCATCCACATCGTCCATCAGCATCAGCTTCACTGCACCATCTACCTTCTCAAGTGCATCCTTCATCACAGTCTGCTCTTCCTTACTAAAATGTCCCAATACATAATCAGCAAGGTCGTATCCCTTTGGCTTTTCGCCAACACCTATCTTAATTCGCAAGAAGGTGTCATGTCCAAGATGCTGAATAATATTCTTGATGCCATTATGCCCACCAGCGCTTCCTTTCTTACGAATGCGAAGCTGTCCTACATCCAGACTGATGTCATCATATATGACAATAAGCTCTGCTTCTTCATCTATCTTATAATAATCCACAACCGCACGCACTGCCTCACCACTAAGGTTCATGTAAGTTAAAGGCTTTACTAAGATTACCTTCGTTCCGTCAATAACACCCTTTCCTAAAAGTGCCTTATGCTTTGCCTCATTGACACTGATTCCATACTTATCTGCCAGCGCATCAATTGCCGCAAAGCCAATATTGTGTCTTGTATTATCATATTCCTTACTTGGATTTCCTAATCCTACTATTACATACATTTTCTGATTTCCTTCATCTGCTGCCATAAAGCAGCCTTTTACTTTCTCTATAATCTTACTTATCACGTTCATATGCTTACATCTGATGGCGGACTACCGCATACTCATCACCATTTCTGTAATACGGGCACTCCTTATAATGCCCCTGCATCAGGCGAACGGCATCATCCTCATCCATATTTACTTCACAATAATAACATTCATCCTCGTCGTCATACCCATAGTATGCACATGTATCACAACTTAAACCTGCCATGACGTTCTCCTTTACTAGATATATATCTGTATCTTAGCATATGGGGGAGTTTTTCTCAACAAATTTGGCGTGTCTAACTAACGGACGGCATATTATCCTCCAACACATAAAAGACCATGGTTTAACGCAAAAGTAGATACTCTCCGCAATACTTTTGCTTATAAATCCATACTCTTTCCTTATGTGTTGGAGGATAATATGCCTGTGTATGTAATATAGTAAAATTATGTAAACTGTGATAATATAAAGAAAAAATAAGAATGTGATGGAGGAAAACATAAATGGATTGTATATTTTGTAAGATGGTAAATGGGAACAAACCATGTTTAAAAGTATATGAAGATGCACACACAATTGTTTTTATGGATGTTATGAAAGATGTGGACGGTCATATGGTTGCAATCACTAAAAAGCACTATGAAAACATTCTCGATAGTGATGTAGAAACACTGAATCATTTAATGTTTGCAGTAAAGAAGGTTTCTAATCATTGTGTAGATAATTGTGGTTATGAAGGTATTAATCTAATTAATACAAATGGTGAAAGTGCCGATCAATGTGTTCCGCATCTTCACATGCATATTATCCCAAGACGCAGAAATGATGGTGTTGAAGCCTGGCCTGAGTTTGGAGGCGCTAAATGTGATGTACACGAAATCTTTGAAAAGATAAGAATCCGATAATTTTAATATGTAGACATTAGAAAATTTGAAGCTTCAGTTAAGTTTAATTCACAAGAAATGATAATACAGACAGGAAAGATTGTTGTAGAATAGTTTTATCAATTATGAAAGAAGGTAAAAGATGAACAATCTACAACTAATAGAAAAAACACTATATTACATTGATGAACATATATGTGAAGAATTGACATATGAACGTTTGGCAGAAGTATTCGGGTATTCTTCCTTTCATTTTCACAAGATTTTTTCTTCTGTTACAGAATTGACGATAACGGAGTATATAAGAAAGCGCAGGTTGACGATAGCACATCAGAAGATTTGCAAATCGACAGAAACGATAGCTGATATTTGCTATAGTGTCGGATTTAATAGTATTCAGACCTTTAACCGGGCATTTAAGGATACCTTTGGAATGCCACCGCTCGTGGCAAGAGAAACACAGGCAAAAATTACATATCGGAGTGTAAAAGAAATTATTGTAGGCTACTTGAAACGTGTGGAAGTGACAGGTGTGTTTGCTATCGTTCCACGAATTGAGACAAAAGAAGAGTTTGTTATTGCCGGTTATAGAAAGCATACAAGAAACGGTTTTGAAGCAATCGGCGAGTCATGGTTTGAGCTAAAGAGTAATATGGATTCTATGAAAAGAAAGAATGAGCATACGATGTATGGGTTTGAAGATTATTCAGAAGAATTCACTACAGAGCCATTGGCTTTTTACTATATGGCAGGCGTAGAAGTGGACAAACATACAGAACTCCCAGAAGGGGTGTATCGAAAAATAATACCAAAGTCCGAGTATGCTGTGTTTACGGTAAATGGAAACAATGCTAATGGAGAGATTGGGCAGGCATTTCATTATATTTATAATGTCTGGTTGCCAAGTTCGGATTATTGTATAGATGAGGAGCTATTGTTCGACTTTGAGTATTATGACGAGCGTTGGGATTGTCAGCTTCAGACAGCACAAATGGACATATATATACCGATAAAGAAACTGGAGGGATAATTCATGGCGTTTTGTGATTTGTTTAAAGAATTTATGCCAATACAGGTGGACGATGATATTTATCTGAGACAGCACGAACCGGAAAAAGATGCCAGACCATTCTGTGAGATATATTCTGATGAAGATAATTTTACATATTTCGGAGGCTATAGAAGACCTTGTGCTTGGGATGAAGAGAGGGAAATTAGGGCAAAAGCAAGCCGTGTAAAGGGCTTTAAAGGAAAACGAGAATATTCGTGGGTAGTGACATATCAAGGAGAGGTAATCGGTCAGATACAGTTATTTAATTTCTTTAATCACAATACCTGTGCGGAGGTTGGGTATTTCATCAAGAAATCTTATTGGAATAGAGGAATCAATACCAAGGTATTAAAGGCAGTGTGTAAGTTTGGTATAGAAATGATGGGGTTAGAAAGAATCGAAGCTTATGCGCATGTGGATAATATCGGTTCTAACAGAACCTTGCAAAAAGCAGGATTTATGAAGGAAGGAACGCTTCGAAAAAGGTTTGAGGTAAAAGGAGAATTGTTTGATTGTAATGCGTATTCAGTTGTGAAGGCTGATTTAAAAAATAGATAAACTTTCAGTCGTGTGGAGAGATTGAAAACAACAGAAGATTTGAATTTTACAGTATGTTTTGATTTTATACAAGGAGGTTTGGTATTTTGCAACCAGTGGTTGCAAGCACTGGTATAATAGCACCAATAAGTTGGTTCAATAATCGGTATATTATTGTTATGATTATGAAACAGGAGGTGGTTAGAATGACTTTAGGAGACAATATTCAATATTTGCGTAAGGTAAATGATATTACGCAAGAGGAACTTGCAGAAAGACTTTCTGTTTCAAGACAAACCATTTCTAAATGGGAAACGAATCAGGTATATCCTGAAATACCGA
>JAZNMO010000066.1:0-2783 GCA_045579665.1 Lachnospiraceae bacterium | reverse complement strand
ACCTGTCAAATCCCTGCGGCTTATCTTATTGCCATCCAGGTCATAGGCATAGGACAGAAGCGCCCTGCCGCTGGCTTTCTTTTCCTTGAGCAGTCCGTTTGCATAGTAGCTGTATTCATAACGCATGCCCCCTGCGGTGGCACTCTTTAAGCGTCCCTGGGAGTCGTATTCCCAGCTCTCTGTTAAGCCCGTTTCCGGGCTCTGGTGCAGGGTAGGGCTTCCAAACATGTTGTAGCGGTATAAGCTGCGTAAACCGTTTCTGTCCACGTGCTCACAGAGTCTTCCCTCTAAGTCGTAGAAGAACTTCTCTGTTTCTCCTGCTGCGTCTGTACGCTCTGCCAGCTTGTTGATACAGTTAAAGCGGTAATTCACGGTGTTGCCGTTACCGTCCATGGTAACTCTGCTTCTTCTGCCGGCGAAATCATAAGTGATGCTGACACCACTGATACCGTCTCCCTCATGCTCGGTTTCTCCGAACATGTTGTAGGTTCTTCTCTGGATATGGCTTCCCTCCGGGGAATGGATATCCGTTGCCCTGCCCAGAGCGTCATAGGTATAGCGGTAGCCGGTGGCTTTCTCACCATACCTTGCATACTCCTTAGGGTAGATATGGCTTAGCAGGTTACCGTTTCGGTTGTAGCGATGGGTGTAACGGGTGGTATAATCCCCTCCCGTACCAACTTCAGCACATCACAGAAAGGCTTAATTTCCTCAACCTTCTGTGAATAAATTAAGCCTTCTGTTTAATAAATAATTTTATAATTTAAATTCTTCCTGGTGGATGTTGGCATACTTGTCAATTTCTCTTTGCCAAGCTGCAATCAATGATTCTGTTATGCGTCTTCCTAGCCCATTAGCTATCAGCCTCTGTTTCCTTTCTTCTATAGTTTCAATATGCCCGATTTTTTCACTCTTACACTTAGAAACAAATTCGCATAAAGTATCTGCTAATTTGATATACTTTCTCCCTCTATCATGATATTTGAAGAAAATACATCCGTTTTCTTCTTTAGAAATTCCTATAACAATATCATCACCTGACACTGTAGTCGCTATCGGTAACATATTATCTTCTATATAATCTTCCAATATATTCATGTTGTCTATTAACTTTTGAAAATTATAATACTTATCAGCATTCCCTAATCCATAAAATCCCCTTACATCAGAAGAAACTTTATTTATTCTAAACTTAGTTTTCGGTGTCATTCCCCCATTATAATTTAGAAGAAATCTTTTGTATTCATCCGGTAAAACAATATTATACTGTTTTTCTAATAGAGTAATATGCTCTTCTATATTTGTATTGTCAAATCTTGATATTAACATAATCTATTTTCCTCCTTTATTTTTACTAAATCCACCATGGTGTGTAAACATTTGATGTACATCTTCCCTGACAAGTATATATCTTCCATTACGGTAATCATGATGTAATACAAATCCTTCAGGAATTTCATTAACTCCATAATTGTCATGGAGATATCTTAATGCACTTTGCTTATCTGATGTTCGATTACCGGTAAAATTTCCACCATAAAACTTTGGAACATCCTCATATAAATCCGCATCAAAGAATACAACTTGCCCATGTACATATCCTGCTTTCTTTCCATCTGCAGAATGATAAATCCATACCTGGCCTTTGCTGTTATCCGCTATCTCTATGCTACCTCCGTTCTTGAACCATTTCTTCAGATTTCGGGAACCCATAGGTTTATTGGTCTTTACAAACTTAGTCGCACTTCCATATGTGGGATGATTACGATAGTAATCCTGCATTTCTTTCCAGCTTGAAAACTTAGTTGTTTTAGGATTGTTAGGATTTTCTTTAGACAATCCTAGGTCTTCTCGCATCTTTTTAAATGCTTCCTGAGCTGTATATCCCTCTTCTCTATACTTTCTATAGAGTGCTGCCTGTACCGGACATACTTTATGCCCACTGGGATCCTGATAAGCCACCGGATTATTCGCACAGTACTGGTACAAATTTAATCCGTCGCCATAGTAGGTATCTTCTTGGGTAAATCTTGCGATGGCGGGGTTGTAGAACCTTGCACGTAAGTAGTACTGGCTGGTTACATGGTCGTACTGCTCTCCGTTGTAGCGGAAGCGGTTATGTACCTGTTCTTCGCAGTCGATGGTGTTTCCGAAGGCATCGTAGGTGTAGCGGTTGAGGATACGGCTATGGCGTTCGCTGATTGCTGTGGTGCTATTTTCTTCACCGAAGCTGGTCGTTTTCTCTTTGCTCTCACCCTCTAAGATGTGGGTCACACTACCCTGCTCATCCGATACATAGTGATAATATGTCCTTGCACTCTCACTGTCGGAGCTGATTAAGCCTAAGCCTCTTACATAACGGATGATGTTGCCGCTTGCTTCTTCCTCGGCTTCCACTTCCCTGTTTTCATTGTAGAGGAACTTCACAAGCTTGCCGTTTTCTTCCATCTCATGGCGCAGACCCTCTGCATCATAGTGGTTCTTCTGGATGCTGCCTTCTGCAGTACGTACCTCTGCCACGCGGTTAAAGCCGTCGTAGCTGTAGGTGTTGCTACCGTCTGAAAGCATGTTGCCTTGCTTGTCGTATTGATAATTTTTCACAGTCTGGGGCTTGTCCAAATCCGTAGGAGTGGTGTCCAGTATGGTCAGGCGGTTACAGTTATCATAGTGGTACTGCTCCGTCAGACTTTCTGTTACTCTCTGGATTCTATTGCCGGCCTTATCGTAGCTCAGCTTTTCAAAAGCGGTGATACCACTCTGACTGCCATCCTTCAAACTACCAA
>JAZNMO010000065.1:0-17843 GCA_045579665.1 Lachnospiraceae bacterium | reverse complement strand
GGACAGGAGAATATTACAGAAGACGCCTTTAGTAAAGGGGCAAATTACTACATTATGAAGCCGTTTGATAATAGTACGGTAATCAGCAGAATAAAGCAGATAAAAGGAGAGCTTAGAAACAGGATTCCTGAATTTGCAGCAAGCAGTATTTATGAAAATCAGCATAGACATAAAGAAAGAAATCTTGAAGCAGATGTAACTAATATCATACATGAGATAGGTGTTCCGGCACATATCAAAGGTTATCAGTATTTACGAGAAGCAATTATGATGTCGGTAGAGGATGGAGAGATGCTCAATTCGATTACAAAGATTTTGTATCCTACGATAGCGAAGCGTTATCAGACAACACCAAGCCGTGTAGAGAGAGCGATTCGTCATGCGATTGAGGTTGCCTGGAGCAGGGGAAAAATGGAAACTTTAGATTCTCTGTTTGGTTATACAATCAGCCTTGGCAAGGGAAAACCGACAAATAGTGAGTTTATTGCCTTGATTACAGATAAAATAAGATTAAGTTACAGACAACATTCCTAAAAAGCCTGTCTTTACATTAGATATGTTCATGATGTATAATCAGATAAAACACTTTAATATTTGGACAACGCATAAGAGTAAGGGGAGGCGTTGGACCAGGATTATGCATAAGAAGGGATTCGGTGTAATATATGAAGAAGATTTTGTTTGTGGCATCAGAGGGTGTACCGTTTATTAAGACAGGTGGTCTTGCAGACGTAGTAGGTTCCTTACCAAAGGAGTTTGACAAGAGATATTTTGATACGAGAGTAATTTTGCCTAAGTATATGTGCATGACAGAGGCGATGAAGAGCATGATGTCCTATAAGACTCACTTTTATATGGACTTTATGGGACAGCAGGAGTATGTAGGTGTTCTTGAGGCAAAGAGTGATGATATTACATACTATTTCATTGATAATGAGAAGTTTTTCCATGGTCCAAAGCCATATGGAGACAATCATGTAGAGGAGATTTCCAAGTTTGTATTTTTCTCTAAAGCAGCGTTATCCATTCTGCCGGTGATTGATTTCAGACCGGACCTGATTCACTGCCATGACTGGCAGACAGGTATGATTCCTGTTTATTTGAAGGAGCGCTTTGCAGGTGGCGAGTTCTATCGTGGTATTAAGTCTGTTATGACAATACATAACCTGAAGTTCCAAGGTGTATATGATATTAAGACCATTAAGAATATTACAGGTCTTGACAAGTCATACTTCGCACCTGATAAGCTGGAGTATTTTAAGGATGCAAATATCCTTAAGGGTGGTCTGGTGTATGCAGATGCGATTACGACGGTAAGTGCAACTTATGCGGAGGAGATTAAGACAGCCTTCTACGGAGAGAAGCTGGATGGTTTGTTAAATGCCAGAAGCAATGACCTTAGAGGTATTGTTAACGGTATCGATTATGATGACTATAATCCGGAAACAGATGAATATATTGTTCGTAATTATAATGCAGCGAATTTCCGTAAGGAAAAGGTTAAGAATAAGAGAGCGTTACAGAAGCAGTTAGGCTTGGAAGAGAATGACAAGAAGATGATGATTGGTATTGTATCCCGTCTGACAGACCAAAAGGGTATGGACCTGGTGGCTTATATTATGGATGAACTTTGTCAGGATGATATTCAGCTGGTGGTATTGGGAACAGGTGAGGCACAGTATGAGAATATGCTTCGTCATTTCGATTGGAAGTATCAGGGTAAGGTATCAGCGAATATCTATTATTCTGAAGAGCTGTCACATCGTATTTATGCGTCTTGTGATGCGTTCCTGATGCCGTCTCTGTTTGAGCCGTGCGGCTTAAGTCAGCTGATGTCGCTTCGCTATGGTACAGTTCCGATTGTTCGTGAGACAGGAGGTTTGAAGGATACCGTAGAGGCTTATAATGAGTACGAGAGCAAGGGAACAGGCTTTAGCTTCTGTAATTATAATGCGCACGAGATGCTTGGTACAATTCGTTACGCAGAGAAGATTTATTATGATAAGAAGCGTGAGTGGAACAAGATTGTTGATAGAGCAATGGCAGCAGATTTTTCATGGAAGGCTTCTGCATTGAAGTATCAGGAAATGTATGATTGGTTAATCGGCTAGAGGAAAAAAGAAAGTCACTCTGTTGAGGGTGGCTTTTTTGCGCGAGACAAAGTCGAGCGATTGGAGGATTTTAAATGGCTTTTGATGGAATTACAATTGCCGCAATTGTAAAGGAACTTGATGAGAAAATAGTAGGTGGAAGGATTCATAAGATTGCACAGCCTGAGAAGGATGAGCTTTTGCTTACGATTAAGAATAATAGTACACAGGTAAGGATGCTGATGTCGGCAGATGCTTCATTGCCTCTTTTGTATCTGACAGATGCGAATAAGACAAGTCCGCTGACAGCGCCTAATTTCTGTATGCTGCTTCGTAAGCATTTGCAGAATGCAAGGATTATTTCAGTAACACAGCCGGGATTAGAGCGTATTGTAAAGCTGGAGCTGGAGCATTTGAATGAGCTTGGTGATATTTGTACTAAATATCTTGTGATTGAGCTGATGGGCAAGCACAGTAATATCATTTTCTATGATGACAAGAATATGATTATTGACAGTATTAAGCATGTATCGGGAATGGTAAGCTCTGTGCGAGAGGTTTTGCCGGGCAGAGAGTATTTTATACCTAAGACCTTGGAGAAGCAGGAGCCATTGGGAGTGACCTCAGATGAGGTGCAGACAAAGTTACAGGCTATGATAGCAGAAAATAGGGCTTTGCAGGCATTTAAGTCTTTATATGCAGGCTTTACAGGGGTCTCGCCTTGTATTGCGCAGGAGGTATGTTATCGTGCCAAGGTGGATGCGGATAAGCCGATTGGTGAATTGGATGCGTCTGAGCTTACAAGGCTTGCAGAGAGCTTTGCAGAGCTTATGAAGTCGGTACAGGAGGGCAGCTTTGCAGCGAATATTGTTTATGAGAATCAGAAGCCGGCAGAGTATGCAGCAGTGACGCTTACTTCTTATAATGATGAGACAAGAGTGGCATATGAGAGCATTTCAGAGCTACTGGAGCAGTACTATGCCCAGAAGAATGCAATCACCCGCATCAGACAGCGTTCCGTAGATTTGAGAAAGATTGTGCAGACAGCATTGGAACGTAATGTAAAAAAGTACGATTTGCAGGTAAAGCAACTTGAGGACACTGAGAAGAGAGAGAAGTATCGAATCTATGGTGAGCTTTTGAATACCTATGGATACGGAGCTGAGCCCGGAGCAAAGTCGATAGAAGTTTTAAATTATTACGATAATGAAATGATTACGATTCCTTTGGATGATACGCTGACTGCCATAGAGAATGCCAAGAAGTATTTTGACAAGTATCAGAAGCTGAAGCGTACCTATGAGGCGTTAACGACGCTGACAAAGGAGACTAAGGAAGAGATAGAGCATTTGCAGTCTATCAGTAATTCTCTTGATATTGCATTGAAGGAAGAGGATTTGGTGCAGATTAAGGAGGAGCTGATAGAGAGCGGATATGTGCGCAGAAAGGGCGGAACAAAGAAGGTTAAGATAACCAGTAAACCGTTCCATTATATCAGTAGTGATGGATTCCATATTTATGTGGGAAAGAACAATTATCAGAATGAGGAGCTTACCTTTAAGTTTGCAACCGGTAATGACTGGTGGTTCCATGCCAAGGGTATGCCGGGCTCTCACGTAATTGTAAAGACAGAGGGAGAAGAACTTCCTGACAGAACCTTTGAGGAGGCTGGCAGACTTGCGGCATATTATTCACAGGGACGTGAGCAGGAGAAGGTAGAGATTGACTATACCCAGAAGAAGAATGTCAAGAAGCCAAACGGCTCTAAGCCGGGATTTGTGGTGTATTATACGAATTATTCACTGGTCATCGATTCGGATATCAGTGCATTGGAGCAGATAGGTGATTCATGACAAAAAGAAAGAATGTGCTAGCGCACATTCTTTCTTTTTGTCATATAACATAATCCAATAAATAATCCAATACTAATCAGACTGATTATGATACCAAGGTTAAAGCCTCCCGGATAGAAGGAGATAGAAATGGTATGTTCTCCTTGGGTTAAAGGTATGCTGATAAAGGTTTTTTCGAATAACTCGATATTTTCAACCTTTTCGCCGTCTACCTTAACTGTCCAGCCTGTTTCATACGGAACGGATAATACCAGTGAGCCCGTCTGAGTCACTGTGATATGTCCCTCTACACTTGTTTCATCGTAGGAATCAACAGTCATAGTTTGGGCACTCAACGTATCAATAAAATCTGAAAGGGCAGCTTCGTTCAAATAGTAAGCACTCAGATTCAGCGCCTTTCCATTTTCAGAATCAAAGGTGAGCTCCGTACCGATGGTGTGGTAACCAAGGTCAAGAATATACTCGCGGTCAATCTGTTTATATTCCTTGTCTTTGCCGTTGTAATGCATATTAATGGTGTCAATCTTGGTATTAGAGGTATACGCATAATAATGTCCTGTAGCCGGAATCGTAATACTTGCCTCATCGTTATTGTTGGTTACACTGATGGATACAAATGGCTGGCTGCCCTCTGTAAGCTGTGCTACCAAAGCATTCTGACGGCTGACCGGATCCATCTTGGAAGTATCCTCTGCGGCAAGTGCTTCCTCGACAGGTGTTGTATAGGAGCTGTCTATCATATAACCAAATGGCAGGCTGTAGTTATTCTTATACAGATACAGCTTACCCTCCTGCTTTACAAGGTCGAATACTGTGTCTTCTCCACGGTCTAAGGTGTAGAGCATATAGCGGTTTGCCAAAAGGGCAGCGGTAACAGGAGTTGCACCGTCATAGCAATAGTAAACCTTACTACTCTTCATACCGTAATTCTCATAGAAATCCTTTGCTAAAGCATTAGAGGTTGATGAGAAATAGGAAGCCGCAGGGAAACCAATCAGCATGGCATCATTCTGAGTTCTTCTTGCAAACTTCTCAAAGCGGAAGAAGTCGTCCTCTTCCTCCATAACGGATGCAGTCAGCTCCTGATAGGTATCATAGTTCGACAGATAAGTAGAACGTGATACCGTAGAACAGCTTGTAAGGTAGGTATTATAGCCTGCCTCAACTACAACAAGACAGATTGCTACAATACCAACGATTTTAACGTGCTTGTGTGAGGTGCGATACAGATGAAGCAGTACCGCATAAATAACCAGTAAAATCAAAGTATATAGGAAGGTGGTTTCACCAAATGCATCATCAGTAATCAGCTTTTCGAGTAAAATGACAAAAGCAAATACGCCGATATAAGCAGCCGTTAACTCGCTCTGTACATGGTCGCGGATATGGCGGTATGCTTCATAGCACATAACCAATACCATAAAGATGTACAGGAAGGACTGACGACAAGGCAGTGAATCAGGATAGTTAAAGCCATGCCAGATAAAGTTCAGTACATTGGTAGAGAAGCTAATCAGCATAAATGCAATCAGAATCACCCTTGGCGCTTTCTCACGGAACGGAATCTTCTTCTGCATGATATAAAGCGGAAGAAGTAAGAAAGCGGCAACACCACAGTAAATATTTGGCCAATGGTCTAAGCCTGTTTCTATCTCTACGTTAAAGCAATGTCTTGCCAGCATATCAATGGTAGTAAAGTAGGTCTTTACCTCCTTAGGGAAGGTAGAGTTACCAAACTCTGTAGCACTAATCGCTACAATCTCAGGGAAGAGCAGTATCGCAGCCATTCCACCTGCTAATAGTGAGTAAACGGCAAAGCGAATTACTGCCTTTAGATGGAAATTCTGTATCTTCTCCAGTCCCGGAAAGGCAAGTGCCTTTGGAGACAGATTCTTCTGTGGGTCCTTGGAAATCAGCAATACAAAGAAGTAAAGTACAAGGAAAATACACAGCATAATGGATAAGTAATAGTTAGTCAAAATAGAGAAAGCAAGTGTAAGGCAGTAGAGCTTGCATTTGCCTTCGTGCACCAATTGCTCCAGACCTAAGATAACGATTGGGGCAATTACGATAACATCGAGCCACATTACATTCCAGTTGAAGGCGGCCATGTAGCCTGACAGTGCATAAAACATGGAGAAGCAAAGAACACTCCATGAAGTAGTCTGGAAGTGCTTGTGCATATAGTGTGTAAAGGTAACACCGCACAAACCAATCTTAATCACTACCAGATAAGTGATAAATTCCATTAAGTATTGTTCCGGGCACAGAACGGCAAGCCAGTTAAAAGGTGTGGCAAGATAATATACGTAAAGCGCCAGGAAGTTAGAGCCGATACCGGTATTCCAAGAGTAGAAAAGGCTTTCACCATTTTTCAGCTTATGGTAAAACTCTGAAAGAAACGGGAAATACTGGTGATACATATCAATATTTAAGAAGGAACGGTCACCGAATGGGAAAATTTCGTCCTTCCAAAAGATAATCAGCATTACGATTACGGGAATGAAAAAGGATAGTAAATATAATAGTCGCTTCTGTTTTTTCATGTGTTCCTCACTTTCTGAAATATTCCGTTAGGAATCAAATACCTGATAATATTGTAAGCTATGGTAGGTGTTAAGCTCTTCCATAACCTCTTTGACATCGTAGTTATTGCCCTCAGAATCGGTTGCACGGATAGAGGTTACAATCGGGAACAGCTCCTGCTGCTCCTGTAAGAACTTGGCATAGTCATAAAGTGGAAGACCTGCCAGCTCCAATACGTCCATACCTAAGTAGTTGACGCTGGTGTTAACACCGCTTGCCTCTTCGATATCATAGTTTGCCCAGATAAAATATGGCACCTGATAGCGAAGATATTCCTCCTCCTGTGTCAGGGAAGAAGCAGACTTGCCGTACTGCTTGTAGATGCCTGATACCACGGAGTTGGTCGGCTGATGGTCACCAAAGAATACAATAATGGTTTCTTCGTCCTCGTTTTGGAAGAAATGAATTAATTCCTGAATGGCGGAATCGGATATTTTCATCAAAGATAAATAATTGGATAACGCCTTAGAGGAAATATCCGGTAATGTAATCTCGGGTGTAAAGTTGTCAAAGCTTTCTGTGTAGGAGGAGTGGTTCTGCATGGTTACGTTAAACATAAACATTGGTTTACCTTCCTCTTTGTTCTTGTATAAATTCTTAATTGCATCATAGCAGGCAGAGTCACTGACATACTTACGAATCAGCTCGGGACTCTTCATATGTTTCTTAAAATAAGAAGTATCGATACCAAGCATCGGATAAACGGTGTTTCTGTTCCAGCCTGTACTATTGTAAGGATGGAGCGCATAGGTCTCATAGCCAAGACTCTTAAGATGAGTCGGGATAGAGTATAGCTCATCCTTCACATACTGCTGATATGCGACACTTCCCTGTGGAAGGAATGCCATGGTATTACCTGTTAAGAACTCGAACTCAGTATTGGCAGTATTACCGCCAAGAACGGATACATTCAGATATCCGGAGACTGTATTCTCGCCACCGTTCATAAGGGAACGGATAAATGGCATATAATCTTCGTTGGTTTTAAAGTCACCAAGAATGGACAAATCTGAAAATGCCTCATTCATGATAACGATAATATTTGGCTTAACCTCTGCGTCTTTGGTTTCGTTTGTATCGTATGATGTCAACAAAGCCTCGGCTTCGTCTGCGTCATAGCCTTGGGGCTTATCAATGGAAAGATACTCAAGCTCCATAAGGAATGCCAAAGCCACGCCGTCACGCTTACTCATAACAGTTGGAGTAAAGAGCTTATCATATAAGCCGTATTTGCCGACTGTACTGTCTTCGTGCATCATATTGGTAAAGCTGCTAAGAAGCAGGGCCGAAATCAGAAGGCCTCCAAGTCTAACATACCATCTGTATTTGAATTGTCCCAAGGTCTTTTTAAAGGAAAAGTTTGGTATCCATGTGGCTGCGAATACGGCAATAAAGCCGAGCAGTACGAGGATGGTATTCTTTTCTATCGTATATTCAAAATTATCTGCAACACTGGCGGCGGTACCGACGGAATAAATATCCCACGGCATAATCGGTGCGGAGCGAAACTCTAATACATAGTAATTGGCAAGTCCCGCCAGCATAAAGAATACGGTCTGTATCCTTAAGCTTGCTCTTAGGCTTCCAAACAGGAAGAGAAAGAGCAGCATCAATAGCTCGAAAAGCCAGATATTTAAAAACTGAATCTTAAGCTTCGTATCCTCGAAGGGATTATGTATATAAAGGTCCAACAAATAGTAATTGATAACAGGGATAACGAGCATAAACGGAATATTGCGTAGTCCCCATAGGATAGAGCTTTTGCGTTCCTTTATCAATGAAATCGGTTTTGAAAAAATATTCTTGCGTTTGTTTGCTTTTGTATGTTGTTTTGATATAAGCTTATACTTACTCATAATAATTATTATACATCCTCTCTGTCAGATACTGACCTTATAACAATAGCATTTTAGGGGATTCTTTTCAATCTTTTCAAAGAAATAGAAGGGGAATTTGTTACAGAAGTAAGGATAATGTGATTTGTAAAAATGATAGATACCAGCCTGGCAGTTGGTTCATTTTTTGAGTGTGGTATGTTACAATATGGATGAAAAAGTACAAAGAAGGTAAGTGCTTATGAAACCAAGAACAGAAATCAGTATGCAGCTTTATCAGATGATGGTTGAACGGGGATACCCTGAAAACCTTTGTGAGCTTGTTACGAGGAATTTGAATACAGATTATACCGCTACGAGGATGATTGGTTATTTATCGCATTATTCCAGTCTGCCGGAAAGAGAGGTCGTAGATGAGATGCTGGCGATATTAAGTGATAGGGATGCAATTATGCGTAAGAAGGAAGCAGAACATGCACAGCAGAAGATAAATGAGCTGTATCGGTTTGGGCTGGATATAGAGTGAGATGAGAAAAACATCGGAACGAACAAATTTGTTGACGGAAAAAGAGGATTATTCTATAATACAATGGAGCATAGTGTGAAATGAATTTGCACAGATGCTTTTAGACAATAAGAGAAATACTTGTATACAGTCAGGGGGATTGACATGATTAAGAGTATGACAGGCTTTGGAAGATGCGAGGTCGAGGAAGGCAGTCGTAAGTTTTCCGTTGAGATGAAGTCGGTAAATCACAGATATCTTGATGTGAATATTAAGATGCCGAAGAAGCTTGGTTTTTTCGAAAGCTCGATTCGTAATGAGTTAAAGAATTACATTCAGAGAGGAAAGGTCGATATGTTTATCACATATGAGGACTTTTCCGAGAATAATGTGTGCATTAAGTATAATAAAGAGCTTGCCGGAGAGTATTTAAAGTACTTGAGGGAGATGGCAGAGGAGTTTGATTTGGATAATGATATCCGCGTATCCACACTGTCAAGATATCCTGAGGTATTCTCCATGGAGGAGCAGACTGCTGATGAGGAAGAGATTTGGAAGGTTCTTGTGAAGGCAATTGATGGTGCGGCAGAGGGCTTTGTAGAGTCTCGTATTAAGGAAGGTAAGAACCTTGCTGAGGATTTGATTAGTAAGCTGGATGGTATGCTGGAGCATGTGGCTTATATCGAGGAGCGTTCTCCGCAGATTATCGAGGAGTATCGTAAGAAGCTCGATGAGAGAGTTCGTGAGATGCTTGAGGATGCCAATGTTGACGAGACAAGACTTCTGACAGAGGTTACTATCTTTGCGGATAAGGTATGTGTGGATGAGGAGTTAGTACGCCTTAGAAGCCATATCGAGACGATGAAGCAGGCTTTGATTGAGGGCGGCGGCATCGGACGTAAGCTTGATTTTATTGCACAGGAGATGAACAGAGAGGCCAATACCATTCTGTCAAAGGCAAATGACCTTACGATTTCTAATCGCGGTATCGAATTAAAGACTGAGATTGAGAAGGTAAGAGAGCAGATTCAGAATATCGAGTAGAGCAGGTAGGCAATGGACAAATTAATTCATATTGGGTTTGGTAATATTGTGAATACTGCAAAGATTATCGCGATTGTCAGTCCGGACTCGGCGCCGGTGAAGCGCATGGTGCAGAAGGCGAAGGAGACAGGGACTGTGATTGATGCAACGCAGGGACGAAAGACAAAGTCGGTGCTTGTTATGGAGAACAGCCAGATTGTCTTATCGGCACTTTTGCCGGAGACGATTGCAGGCAGGGCACAGACGGAATTTGAAGAACCAGCAGATAAGCAGGACTAATTTAGTTTAATATTATATTTTAGATAAGGAAGGAAAAGAATATGTTACATCCATCTTACACAGAGTTAATGAAAGTAGTTAATAATGAGGTTGAGGCAGGCGATACACCTGTTGTTAACAGCCGTTATTCTATCGTTATGGCAACATCTAAGAGAGCAAGACAGTTAATCGACGGAGCAGAGGCTTATGTAGATGCTTCTAAGCAGCCTAAGCCATTATCAGTAGCTATCGATGAGCTGAACAAGGGCAAGATTAAGATTATGTCAGAGAACTAATTAGTGGTGTTTATGAAGATATTATTTATTTCATTGGGATGCGATAAGAACCTGGTAGATACAGAGATGATGCTGGGTATGCTGACCGAAAAGGGACATTTTATAACGGATGATGAGAGTGAAGCAGATGTGGCGGTAATCAACACATGCTGCTTTATTCATGATGCAAAGGAAGAGAGTATTCAGACCATTTTAGAGATGGCTGAGCTTAAGAAGAGCGGACAGCTGAAGGCCTTGTTAGTAGCAGGCTGTTTGGCACAGCGTTATCATGATGAGATTCAGACAGAGATTCCAGAGGTAGATGCGATTATCGGTACTACTGCGATTGATGCGATTGTAGATGCATTAGATGAGGTGCTTGCAGGTGCAGGACAGAATCATGTTGAAGATATTAATCGTAAGCCCGTATATGATAAGAAGCGTATTGTGACAACAGGTGGACATTATGCGTATTTGAAGATTGCAGAGGGATGCGATAAGCACTGCTCATATTGTATTATTCCTAAGGTACGCGGTAATTTTAGAAGTGTTCCGATGGAGAGTCTTGTGGCAGAGGCGAAGTCTTTGGTGGAGTTTGGTGCTAAGGAGCTGATTCTTGTAGCGCAGGAGACCACACTTTACGGTATGGACTTGTATGGTAAGAAGTGTTTGCCGGAGCTTTTGCATAAGTTATGTGAGATACCAGGACTTTACTGGATTAGGATATTATATTGCTATCCGGAGGAGATTACGGATGAGTTAATCGAGACCATTAAGACAGAGAAGAAGATTTGTCATTATCTGGATATTCCGATTCAGCATGGTACGGACAAGATTCTGAAGCGTATGGGAAGACGTACCAATCAGCAGGAGATTCGGGATATTGTTGAGAAGCTGAGACGTGAGATTCCTGATATTTGTCTGAGAACGACTCTGATTACAGGGTTCCCGGGTGAGACGCAGGAGGACCACGAGGAGTTATACAACTTCATTGATGAGATGGAGTTTGACAGATTAGGTGTATTTACTTATTCACCTGAGGAGGATACTCCGGCGGCAAACTTTGCAAATCAGGTGGACGAAGAGGTGAAGCTTGACAGACAGGCAGAGCTTATGGAGCTGCAGCAGGAGATTGCTTTTGAACTTGCAGAGCGTATGGCGGGCAAGGTAGTGCTTGCTATGATAGAGGGTAAGGTTCCTGATGAGAATGCATATGTAGCTCGTACCTATAAGGATGCGCCCAATGTAGATGGCTTTGTATTTGTTCAGACAAGCAGAGAGCTGATGACAGGAGATTTTGTACAGGTTAAGATAACAGGCTCCTATGAATATGACTTGATTGGAGAGATATACGATGAATTTACCGAATAAATTAACAGTATTAAGAGTGATTTTAGTAGTTCCTTTTGTGCTTTGTCTTTTGACAGGCTTTGCAGGAGTATATAGTGACTGGATTGCACTTGCTATCTTTATCATAGCGAGTCTTACAGATATGTTAGACGGTAAGATTGCTAGAAAGTATAATCTGATTACCAACTTTGGAAAATTTATGGACCCGTTGGCAGATAAGCTTTTAGTTTGCTCTGCTTTGATTTGTTTAATCGAAATGGGACGTATTCCGGCATGGATTGTTGTTATTATTATTGCAAGAGAGTTTATTATCAGTGGTTTTAGAACAGTAGCATCTGATAACGGTGTGGTAATCGCAGCAAGCTATTGGGGCAAGTTTAAGACCGTGTTCCAGATGATTATGGTATGCCTTATGATTGCCAATATTCCTGCAATTGCGATTGTAACAGATATCATTATGTGGATTGCGGTTGCATTAACTGTGATTTCTTTAGTGGACTATGTTGTAAAGAATAAGCAGGTTATTTTTGATGGAGAGATTTAGATAGTTGGTCGTGTGACTATGTAACAAAAAAGAACAGTTGGGATTCTGTTCTTTTTTTGTTACATAACCATAGGCGAAGTACGAAAATGAGCAAGCGTTAGCTAATGAGTGTGCACGGTGATAGGAGGAAGTATGAGATTTGATTTACAGCAGTGGGATATGACAAAGGAATTTACCTATGATGAAAAGAGAGGCTATGGTTTTGTCGGAGAGTCATGGTTTTATCCGGTTCGTTATGTTTCCTTAGAGGATTTGTTGGTTACAGAAGATGGTATTTATTCAAACGGTGAGCATATTAAGTCTTTTTATAAGAATGAGAATGAATATAACTATGGCGGTATGATATTCAGATATAGGGCAGAGGCTGGTATATATCGTATTAAAGTTAAGATTACGGAGGATTCGGCACCTGTAAGCATTGGTATTACGGGAATGCAGGGAGAGAGGCTGGAGAGAGAGTTTGCGTGGAATCCGGCGGGAACTGTATTGAAGAAATGTAGGGCACGTTGGACTGGCAGAACTTGGAGCTATGATTATGTTTGTGGTAATGGTGTGATTGACGTAGAAATCGAACCAAAGTCACAGGAAGCAGTACGGATAGGAGTAGAATCGATTGAGATTGAAGCAGTGAAGGAAGTTGTAGAGACTTCGGACAAGCCGACGATATTTACCTTGGGCGATTCTACAGCACAGTCTTTCATCTATGAAGAGGCGATTATGTCGGGCTGGGGGCAGCTTTTTGATGATTATTTTGATTTGAAAAAGGTGAATGTAGTGAATTATTCCATGGGCGGGCGTTCTTTAAAGAATATGTATCAGGAGGGACGATTTAATGACTTAATGCTCTGGGCAAAGAGGGGAGATATTCTTTTGCTACAGTCAGGGCATAATGATGAGTCTCGAGATGAGGTAAAGGGGATGCATACCCGATTTGGACGTGGAAATGATGAAAAGACTTATATAAGATGGCTTGAAGAGGTTTTTATCCCTGCAACACGTATGAAAGGCGTGGAATTGATTTTTGTAACATCCATGACAAGAATTGATTCGGATAAGACGGGGGAAGAGGTTGCGTTTGCGGGATTTCAGTATTCAGAAGAACCCAAGGTACATTTCCCCGGAATTATGAAACGAATCGGTGCGAAATATGAGATTCCTGTAATTGATTTGTATGAGAGAAGTGTTGCTTATTTGCGGGAGCTTGGAGGTGTGGCAGCGAAGGGAATGTTTCTTGCGGTAGAGGCAGGAGAGACACCGGGAAAGACGAATTCGGGAAGCTACGCGAACGGCAATCCAAGCGGTTCCTGCGATGGAACACATTCGAAGGAAGCATTGTCAAAGCAGTGGGCAAGACTGATTTTATTGGAAATATTGGAGAAGAAACTTAGTCCCTTGTCGTATATGAAGGAGTCCGTGGTGAAGGCTTTGGAGTCGGGGAATGAGAGGGAGTTGTATCCTGAGATTTCTATAGATGTCATAAGTGGAGAGAATGCATACTATCGTAATCAAATAGAAAGATTGATTCGCATGGGAGTTATGTGTCAGGATGAGAATGGCTGCTTTTATCCTAAGCAGGTGATAAGTGAAAGAGAATTTGCGGATGCTTTAGAGAGAATGTGGCAGATTCAGTTTGATGAGGAATGCGCTGAGTTTGCTTTGACCAGAGAACGGATGGCATGTCTGGTATTGGAGGCGTATGTGCAGCGCTTCGGGAAAAATACAGAGGGTAATTGGAATAAACCGGTCTATATGACAGATTATAATGGTGTGAATGTGTCACCGGATTCCCCCTATTATGACCCAAATCTCGATGGTGAGTCAGCGCAGTATTATCCTCTTGTTACATGGCAGCATATTGAAGATAGGGACGAGATAAGTGAGGGATGTCAGGCGGCAATGAGAGAGGTCTATGAGTTAGGCTTAATGCGTTCGGAGTGTGGCATTGAGCGAGGTAAGATGATAAACGGAACACTTATGGAGCCTGGAAAGCCAGTGACTAAGGAGAAGGCTGCTAAAGAGCTCTACTTCCTGTCGGTACTCACTCATGATGTAAAGGAAGAGAATGATGCCCTGTGAATAAGTTAGTAATCAGGGTAGCGATTTCCTGTGGGCTCTTAGGTACTTCTTCTTTAATCCAGTAAGCAAGAAGAAAGAATCCTCCCCCGGTTAAATAAGTAGTGATTAGCTTAAGCGCATCGGCATCTAGGTTGGAAGCCAGAGATGAGTTAATAATGGTTTCATAATAGTGATTAATCATTTTGGCTAAGTCTTCACCGGTAAAATTGCGAAGCAGAATGCGAACAGTGTGAGCATTCTGATAAAGATACTGACACATAATCTCAGTTGAAGCTTGCAAAGAAGGATTACTAATACTTTGTTGTTTGTTTTCGATTTCTAGCACAATATCGCGTTCGATTTCAGTTAAAATATCGTTTGGCGTTTCATAATGTGTATAAAAGGTTGCGCGGTTGATGCCTGCCTCCTTACAGAGTTCTGTGATATTTACTTTATCTATATTTTTTGATTCTAATATGTGAAGGAGTGCATCCTTTAGCATTCGTTTGGTAATCATAACACGCTGGTTCACTTTTTCCATTGTAATATCCATTCCTTTCATAAGCCGGCACATTAGGATGCTGGCTTATATATTAATATGCGACTTTCAAAATCAACAGTTTGAAACAAAGTGTTGATTTCACAACGTTACGAAAGATACTGATTGTTGTAAAATCGACATCTGTATATTAAAATTAGCATATTGAAACAGTAAAGTCAAATGGATAGAGAGTTATGAAAGAATGAGGAGTGAAAAGTATGGAAGCAAAATCATTATTTGCATTATTGATGGTATTGGCAGTGGTTTCGTTCATAGGATTTGTGGTGGAGAATGTTTGGCTTGCTGCCACCAAAGGGTATATGGATAATCGAAATGCATTTTTTCCGTTTTTAATGGGATATGGAATTGCTATATTATTGATTCATATTATTGTGGGGACGCCTAAGAAGTTATGGTTGTTCGGAAAGGTACTTGCAATTAAGAGCATGGTGGCAAGGAAAATATTGTTTTTATTGGCCGCTATACTTTGTGTCTGTGTAGGTGAAATCATACTGGGAACTTTGGTGGAAAAGTTTTGCCATTTTAGCTGGTGGGATTATTCAAGACTTCCGTTACATATTACAAAGTACACATCGATTCCGACAAGTATTGCGTTCGGTTTATTGATATCGGTATTTATGGAGTACTGTTTTGAGCCTTTGTATTGGTTCTTTATGGAGTGGAAGGAGCCAATGCTAAGCGTTTGGGCAATTTCTATTACAACATTGATGACATGGGATTTTGTTTATCATGGTATTAAGATGTATCAACAGCACGGGATAGTGAAGCGTTGGAGAATTGATACAACTTCTTGGAGAGTGTATCAAAGATTACATGAAGTCGATGTTGTTACGGAATAAAATACGGTGTTAAGTATGTATATAGGCGAATAAAAATATAAGAAGTAAAGTGCTATTGTTTGAAGGGATTTTGGATGATAGCACTTTTTTGTGCAATTACGCAAAATGAACTCTGTTGACAGAATCTGACTTGGGGTTTATAATAAAACAAGTGTTATATAACAAGGTTATAAAACGGTTGTTTTGTAATGTGTGGAGGTATGTGAAATGCCACCGAAGGCAAAGTATTCAAGAGAAGAGATTATACAGAAAGCATTTGAAATGGCAAGGAAGAATGGAATAGATTCTGTTGTTGCAAGAGAGCTTGGCAAAGAGTTAGGTACATCATCCTCGCCCATATTTACGGCATTTAAGAATATGGAAGAGGTGCAGCAGGAGGTTAGAA
Source organism: Lachnospiraceae bacterium (assembly GCA_045579665.1). Lineage (GTDB taxonomy): Bacteria > Bacillota > Clostridia > Lachnospirales > Lachnospiraceae > COE1. Next base: position 1,662 of record JAZNMO010000065.1, on the reverse strand, counting down.
AGGTTGCTATGCGTGAGTTTGAGGCGTATGTACGTGATGCTATACGTTATGCTCCTGCATTCAAGTATGTCGGTATGAAGATGATAGAGTTTGCAGCTAATGAACCTAAGCTTTTTCAACTTTTATATATGCGTGAACATGACAGAAATCAAAGTTTTTCCATGTTAATTGAAGAACTTGGTGATACTGTAGAGGTTTGTATTGATTTCATGAGAAGAGATTATGACCTTACCTTAGAACAAGCGCAGGTGCTATTCAATCAAACATGGCTGCATACCTTTGGGATTTGTGTATTATTGGCTGGTAGGGTGTGTCAGCTGTCGCAAGAGGAAATTTCGCAGATGCTTAGTATGGAATTCCAAGGGGCATTGATGCTCATTAAGTCGGGGAAGTATCATGCCGAGCCTGTGAATGAGGTGAAATAGATAAGATGAAAAAAGCAATTTTTTGGGATAGTGATGGAACGTTATTATATGGAAATGAATCTTTCAAATGTTCATTGATAAGAGCTTTTAACAAGTTTGGATATTTGTTGGAAGAGGATGCTGCTAGGAAGTTTATGAGAAGTGTATGTTCATGGTATGTACCTGAAAAGAATCATTCTCATCAAAATGCAGAAGAATGGTGGGAGAGTTTACTGAAAGATATTCGTGTGTTTTGTAAGGCATATGGAGTACCCGAGGAGGACATTACATCTATTTGCGTTTCTTTTAGAAGAAATGTCATCGAATATGAATATGAAGCTTATTCGGATGCTAAGATAGCGTTGCATTACTTCAAAGAGAGAGGATACGAGAATTATATTATCTCTAATAATTTTCCAGAGTTAGGAGAGGTGTTTGAAAAGCTTGGACTTGATACTGAAATATCGGGCTACTTTCTATCAGCGAGTGTTGGATATGAGAAACCAAGAAGAGAAATTTTTGAATATGCACTATCACAGGCAGGTAATCCGGAAGTAAGCTATATGATTGGAGATAATCCTATAGCAGATTATCAAGGTGGATTAGCCGCAGGGATGATACCGATTCTGGTTCATAATAAAGTGGAAGGGAAGCTATGTTGTGAACAGCTTACAGATTTGTTGGATGTAATTAAGGAGGAAAGAGATAATGAGACTTGATGGATTTGGACTTTTCGTAGAGGATATGCCAAAGATGATTCGCTTTTACAGAGATGTATTAGGCTTTGAGATTCAAGAGGGCGAAGATACGTCTAATGTATATCTGGTGAAAGATGGTACACTATTCCTTCTTTATGGTAGAAAAGACTTTGAAAAGATGACTAGTCGCAAGTATGAATATGTAAAAGGACTGAATGGTCATACAGAGATTGCATTGTATGTTGATACTTATGAAGAAGTAGATGAAGAGTATGCAAGGGTAATCAGCAAAGGTGCAACCTCTGTTTTGGCACCGGAGACGGAGCCTTGGGGACAGAGAACATGTTATATTGCAGACCCTGAAGGGAATTTAATAGAGATTGGTTCCTTTAATAGACCATTTGGAAGGTAAATTTAGGTTTAGTGGATCTGTGCAAGGAGCAACATCTTAACGTTGTAAAAACAAAATGACGTCATACTAAATAAGAGAAATGATGTTTTAGTAGGACAGTAAAAGAGTAATATGTCCTACTAAATCATGTGAATCGGTGTTTTAGTAG
>JAZNMO010000064.1:0-5384 GCA_045579665.1 Lachnospiraceae bacterium | reverse complement strand
GGCTACACCATCAAAGATGATGTTGTTACTGTTTCCTAATTAAGTGTGTGTTTATATTTCTTTTTTCAGCCACCGAAAGATGGCTTTATTGTCGTATCATTTTCTTATTCTCTATCCACTACCTCTTTGTTTCAAACTTCTCCCCCGCTATATTCCACAACTTGTATACATTAGTATTGTATCATATCAATCACTTCTACTCTATTGCGTATTACGGATATTTTTAATTATTGCCTACATTTTCTCCGTATTTCGCTTTGCTACCTTTCTCAAAATACGGATATTCTCAGCCACTACCTACATTTTCTCCGTGTTTTACTTTGCTATCCTTTTCCAAATACGGATATTTTCAGCCACTACCTACATTTTCTCCGTACTGTCTCTCCGTACGCAAAAATCGAGCAGGCTTCCCTACTCGATTTCTTTCCTATCACTCTTTCACTGCCAACGTTGCAGGCGGCTTGGAAATAATTCCATGCACCGTCACTGCACTAATCAGCGCATGTAACACATATATCACCGCCAACAGCACCATAATTGCCCACCACGGCAATAGCATCTCTATCTCTAACGAAGGTACTGAGCCTACAAACTTAATGACACCACTTGTCAGCAATACTGCCGGAAGCGAGGTATAACAGGTTACCAGCACCATCTCCAACACGTATGCCTTTAAGATACTTCCCTTAGAAATTCCAATCAAACGATATACTGTAAGCTCCTCACTTCTGGATGCCACATTTGACTTCACCGTGAAATACACCATCAGCATAGAGAGTAGCGAACCTACCAATGCAATCAGGTTCTTCGTACTCAGATTCACAGTATGCGCCTCCTTGTACTTCTCAATCTCCTGCTCATATGGAACAGACGCTTCCATCAAAAAGGCACCTGAATATTCGTCCACATTACCATTCTCTACGAAATAATCCATAGCAGCTCTGGCATCACCACCATCCTCGATATAGACATAGCAGAACTTACTATCGTAAATCATAACATCCTTCACATTCCGACAGCCTTGGTCATTCAAAATGTAATCCACGCCCATGGAATCAGGAAGTGTTCCAACTACCTGATAAGTATGCTCACTGTCATCACCAATATGGAAGGTATATCCAAGGTCAACACCTTTAGACTCAAACATTCCCTCTCGCATAAGCGCCTCACCATCTGCCAACGCAAGACTATCGTATTCGCCCGGAAACTCAGCTTGTAACTCAGCAACGCTTCCCACCTGATATGCCTTAGTATTAAAGCCAAGCAGAAGATTCTGTGAACAGTAAATGTTTGGCTGGTCAGTATCACAAATACCTACAACCTCCATATCAATAGAATGAGATGCTACCGTAAGAACCGCTCCTATATAATCCTCTACACTATCATACAAAGAGGCAACAACTCCCTGTGATTCCATCAACTGCTCAATGATGCGAATATCCAGAACAATCTCTGTTCGCTTCCTAGGCATTCTTCCATATAACAAATCCTCTTCACTCAAATGACTTGTTGTTGCATAGGAAAAGCCCTTCAAACGCTGCAACAAATTCGACATCTGTTCATAACCAAAGCCTCTTAGATAAATACCTGCCTTTGGAATGGCAACAACCTCTCCAAACTCATTATCATCAAAATACTTCCATGCATATTCCAGAATCTGAAGCCTCTGTTTTGTTACACGCACGGATGAAACCTTAGTAAAATCCAATCGAATATAATGAGAATCCGTTTCTACGATAGACTCCTCTTTGATTGAAACCGTATTCACAAACTCTGCCAAGGTTACCGACAAAAGCACCGCCGTAACCATAAGAATCGCCATAACAAATCCTTGCTTCTTACCCATTAAACGGATATTCTCTGTTGCCATGCGCCAGATTTCCTTAAATGGGAGCTTTGACTTTCCCTTGCTCTTAAGCTTTGGTAAATCATAAGAAAACTTATCTATCATATCCAAATCAAGCTTCGGGCGCTCCTCATCCAGCATTTCCACGCCTTCTCTTGCGCCTGTTAAGAATACGTCACAGCCCATATGATTCTTAATATAGAGCTTGCCATCCTTCCATGCTAAGCTCAGCTTAATCTCTCTTGGCTCCTCACCCTTGCCAGTATAAACCTTGAAATTCGCATACTCACTGCCTAGAGACTCACAATCCATCTCCTTAAGATAAATATTGGCATCATCACTTCTCTCATAGGTAGAAGAAGATGTATTCTTCTCATCTTTTACAATCCTGCCATCACGTATTTCGATAATTCTGTCTGCAAAGAACTGGGCAATTCTTCTCTCGTGAGAAACCAATACTACAAGACACTCCTTTGAAATAGCCTTTAAAATGCTCATGGTACGGATGGTATTCTCCTCATCCAGATTACCGGTTGGCTCATCCGCTAAAATAATATCCGGTGCCTTTACCAAAGCTCTCGCTATGGAAACTCTCTGCTGCTGACCACCTGAGAGTTTAGACACTAGCTTCTTCTTATACTTCTTCATGCCAAGCATATCCAGCACATAGTCAACTCTCGCATCCTTCTCCTCTTCCGTCAAATCAAAGCGATTCAGTGCGAGCTTCACATTATATGCCACAGGATAATCCTGCAACAAATAATAATTCTGGAATATATAATCAAAATGGTCATTTCTGATATTCTCCATGCGCTTAGGTTCATACTTTGCAAGGACCTCGCCATTAATATCCAGCTCTCCATTGGAGAAAGTATCCAAACCACCAAGTACATTCAAAAGCGTTGTCTTACCGGAGCCACTCTCACCCAAGATACAAACCAAACCGGTACTTCCAAGCTCGAGATTGATATCATTCAGAACATGCTCCTCATTCTTCTTGCCTTTATTATAATATTTATGTAAATTACGAATCTTTATCATGCATTCAACCGTCCTTTCAGTAAATGATTAAATGCCGCAACGGTTATCGCTGACAACACAAGATTATACAATATGAAAAACGCATATGCGCCAAACTCACAGTACCACATCATATCACGAATCATTGCCACACCTGAATATTGGAGCACCCACATGGAAATTACCGTAATCATCATAGCGATACCTGTATAAATCAAAAACTCAAAATGACTAATCTTTTTAATCACTTGCAGCTTCATACCGATGAACTTCAATACAAAAAAATCCTTAATCTTTATTTTCATCAAAGAACGTAAAATAAGAATCTGCGCAAATGCCAGCACTACCAATACACCCACGGAAATCGCAATAATAATCAATCTCTCAGACACAAGAGACTCCACATATTCCGTCACACTCGTACGATAGGTACTCATGGCAAGATAGCCCTTATCCGCCAATGCCTTGATTACCTCATCCGTCTTGGCATAGCTTGTCATATAGACTGAAATCTGCTTTACTTCCTTGGAATAATAGGTATAGAAGAACTCCTCACTTACCTCCATAAAGTCTGTTGTAGAAGCATTCGTTTCAGGCAATACACGAACCTCTGATTCTATCACTTCTCCATCTCTATCCTCAAAATGGAAATCCACATACCCTACTGTTGGCACTTCAAATTTGTGAGAAATACGCACCAGATTACCCTTCAAATCATCCGCAATCACTGGCACTACCCTGGGCTTTTGCTTATAATCCTCCTTGGTATAGTCATAGTTATAGTACAATCTGTACTCACCCGAATCCATATCCATGGAAAGCATATTGCAAAGCTCTTTTGAGAAATAAACCTGCTCTGTAGGATTCTTCAAAATACCTGTTACCACCAGATTGGTCTGATAACACTCATTCACATCCCAAATATTTGCCGCCGTAAAATAACACAAACGCTCCTCACCCAGTATTGAGGAATCCTCCGCATATAGCACGATTTCATTACATGACTCCGGAAGTCGCCCTGCTGCCAAGTCACTTTCAGCAATACAGTCTGTGGACATCATAAAATGGCTCTCATTTAAGAAGGAAACTACCTTACTTTCCCCTTCACCGCGAATGCGTCTGCCACGCAGGTATTCATAGTCTCTATCTTCTTCGATGTAATAATTGATATCATTCGCAAAATCACAGGAATCCACAACAATAACATGATTCACCTTAGAAATGACCTCTAAATCCTCATCCGTAAAGGTGCTTCCATCTTCCTTCTTCACCACAAGTCTGGTAGCATTCGCCTTGTAAAAGCCTTTCTGTGAATATTCCTTCGTAAAAATATCATCCGCATTCATATAAAGCTGCCCGATAAACAAAAAGGACACCACACTGACAATCAAGAGAAACATCGTAAACAGCAGACTTCTTCCCGGTAAGGTCAGGCAATTCTTGCGCGCAAAGAAGAAAGCGAGCTTTGACTGCTTTTTAAAGCTATTAAGCCAACCTCTGAAACCACCTTGATTAGTGTCACTATTCTCTGTTAGCGTAGCCGAATTCTCCTCAATAGGAGCTGTTGCTTTCTCTGCTAACTCTTTGTTCATCTGCACATCAGAAATCAACTCGCCATCATGAATTCGAATCTTTCTTGTAACATACCTTTCAGCCTGCTCGAAATTATGCGTAACCATAATTACTAATCTAGTCTTGGAAAGTTCCTTCAGCAATCGCATAATCTGCTCACCAGTTTCACTATCCAGATTACCTGTCGGCTCATCCGCTACGATAATACCTGTGTTCTTTGCCAAAGCTCTTGCAATCGAAAGTCTCTGCTTCTGACCGCTTGAAAGCTCATTGGCTCTATGCTTCACATACTCAGAAAGTCCAACCTGCTCCAAATAGGTAAAAGCAACCTTTCTGGCTTCCTGTCTCTCATAACCCATAATCATCAAAGCACTTACCACATTAGCAAGCACCGAATAATGTCCAATCAGGCTATAATCCTGAAATACATAGCCTATCTTCTTCTGTCTGTAATCCTCCCAGTCCCGGTCATCATACTGAAAGGTTGGCTCCCCATCAATGTACATCTCTCCATCATCAAAGGAATCCATACCACCAATAATATTTAACAGTGTAGATTTACCACTACCACTCTCACCTGTAATCGCTACAAATTCTCCCTCAGAAAAGGTCAAATTAATCTTACGCAGCGCCTGCGTTACCGCAGTCTCAGAGTAATAGCTTTTACTGATATTGTCTAACCTAATTCTCGTCTTTTGCATAACTGCCTCCATAAAAATAACCTAAACTGAGTATATCACAAGCATTTACATATGTGTGTTAACAATTTGTAAACCGCTTTACATTTTGCTAAAATAATAAAAAAGGCAGGAACTAAAATAGAATTTAATTCCTGCCCTTTCCAATTTTAAATAAATCCCAACTGCTTCAATCCAAACACCCAAAGGAAAATCGTGAGTATGGAAAGCCCGGTTGTGAACACCACAATCTCTCCTGCAAGCTCTCC
>JAZNMO010000063.1:0-16447 GCA_045579665.1 Lachnospiraceae bacterium | reverse complement strand
TTTACAACATCTTTCATATACACTAGCAATATCCATTATATGTTCTATATTTAACTCTGGATTAATACCTTGACTAAACATATTATAAGCAAGAGTAAGCACATCTACATTACCTGTTCTCTCACCATTACCAAACAGCGTACCCTCTACACGGTCTGCACCTGCAAGAAGAGCAAGCTCTGCCGCCGCAACACCTGTTCCTCTATCATTATGTGGATGTACGCTTAAAATAATACTTTCACGATTCTTAAAATGTCTATCCATCCATTCAATCTGATCTGCATAAACATTTGGTGTATTTATCTCAACAGTAGAAGGAAGATTAATAATAATCGGATTCTCCTTTGTTGCTCCCCATGTCTCCTGAACAGCCGTACAGATATCTAAAGCAAAATCAAGCTCTGTTCCTGTAAAGCTCTCCGGTGAATACTCTAAAATAATCTTACCCGGGAACTTTGCTGCACGCTCCTTCACCATTTGTGTACCCTTAATGGCAATATCAATAATCTGTTCTCTATCCATGTTGAATACAACATCTCTCTGAAGAGTAGATGTGGAATTATAAATATGTACTACAACCTCTTTCAGCCCCTCAATCGCCTCGAAGGTTCTATCAATTAATTCTTCACGACACTGAACAAGTACCTGTACACGAACATCATCAGGAATCAAACGTCTGTCAATCAACTGACGAAGGAAATCGAACTCAATCTGGCTGGCAGATGGGAATCCAATTTCAATCTCCTTAAAGCCCATATCTACAAGGAACTCGAACATCTCAATTTTTTCCTGTACTACCATCGGTTCAATCAATGCCTGATTACCGTCACGTAAATCTACACTACACCAAATCGGTGCTTTTTCAATCTCTTTATTCGGCCATTCTCTCTCCGGATAATCTACTACCGGATTCTTCTTGTATCTCTTATAATTCAACATATCCTTTCCTCCCTCTTATGATAACAGCCCGAACTACTTCGGGCTGACATTCTATCCTCTATTCACCAAGACCATCCTCAATTGCCTTCACCATACCGGCCAAAGCCTCTTCTTCGTCTGCTCCTTCGCAAAATAATTCAATCTCATCGCCACATTTAATGCATGCGCCCAAAACACTCAGCACACTCTTCGCATTTGCTGTATTTCCACGAAACGTAAAGGTTATCAGCGACTTATATTCCATCGCTTCCTTGCATAATATACCTGCCGGTCGAAGATGTAGCCCTGTTGGGTTCTTAATTACTACCTTTTGGCTTACCATTACTTTCCCTCCAAAAAAATGATACAGCTAAGTATATCACTATCAAAAAATTAATACAAGTACCATGATTAAAGCATTACATTCTGAATCAGCTCAGCAAGCGCCTTTGCCTCTTTTTCAATCATCTCCTGATCCTTGCCTTCAATCATTACTCTGACAAGCGGCTCTGTTCCGGAAGGACGAATCAACACTCTTCCTTCTCCGGCAAACTTCTCAGTTACCTTTTCAATTGCCTCTGCAATCTCTGCGTACTCCATATAGCTTTCTTTCTTATGATTAGGAACCTTCGCTCCAACTAAAGCCTGTGGCAATACTGTCATAATTTTTGCAAGCTCTGATAATGATTTTCCTGTCTCTACCATTACCTCTAATAAATGTAATGCACTTAACAAACCATCACCTGTTGTATTCTCATCCAATAGAATAATATGTCCTGACTGTTCGCCACCCAGATTCGCGCCGATTTCCTGCATTCTTTCCAATACGTATCTATCGCCAACCTTTGTCTGCTCTATATTGATGTCGCACTCCTTGCCCATAAGGAAGAAACCAAGATTACTCATAACTGTAGCTACAATTGTATTATCCTTAAGCTCGCCCTTAGACTTCATATGATTACCAATAATTGCCATAATCACATCACCGTCTACTGTATTACCATTCTCATCTACAGCTAACAATCTGTCCGCATCTCCATCAAATGCCAAGCCAATCTGTGCTTTTTCATAAACAACTCTAGCCTGAAGCTCTTCCATATGTGTAGAACCGCAGTTGGCATTGATATTCGTACCATCCGGATTATTGTGAATCGCAACTACTTCTGCTCCCAATTCCTTTAGTGCCTCTACTGATGTATAGTAAGATGCTCCCTCTGCTGTATCCACAACAATCTTCATTCCTCGCAAATCAATCGCTACCGAATTCACTGCATGATTGATATATTCTTCTCTAGCATCTGTACGATACTTAATCTTCCCAACACTTGGGCCTGTTGGGAACTGAACATCCTTCATTCCACTCTGAATTAACGCTTCAATCTCATCCTCTAATGCATCCGGAAGCTTAAATCCATTTCCATCAAAAAACTTAATTCCATTAAACTCAACAGGGTTATGTGATGCAGAAATCACTACTCCGGCATCTACTCTGTACTTCTTGGTCAAAAATGCGATTGCCGGTGTTGGAAGCACTCCAACAAAAACTACATTTGCGCCTACCGAACACGCACCCGCCATCAAAGCATTCGCCAACATATCTCCTGATATTCTTGTATCACACCCTACCATAATCGTAGGTTTATGTGCCTTCTCCTTAGACAGAACATAAGCTCCCGCCTGTCCCAACTGCATTGCAAGCATAGGTGTTAATTCGTCATTTGCTACCCCACGCACTCCATCTGTTCCAAATAATCTAGCCATTTCTATTCCTCCAGCTTTATTCTTCCGACTCCTTTAATTCTTTTACTTCGCCGCCTTCCTCTTCAGACACCTGCTCAGTTACAATTAAAGTCATTCGATATTTTTCTTTTAAACTTACATCTTCAGGCAAATCAAAGATAATGTCCGTTACATAGACACCCCTCTGCCATTCAGTAAGACCATATTTCTGTTTTATTACATCCATGTCAACCACACCGATAATACTTCTGGCATTCAGCTGATTCACATCCTCTGCCAATCCCACCAATGCTATAGTATATGTGTCTGTGTTGTCCATAAATTCCTGAATTGTTACATCAAATCCCTGCGGTGCATTGGATATACCAAAATTCTTTGCCGGAATATGATACATCTTTGTCACAGTAGGCTCTATATCTACAGTCACACTGACTTCACCTGTAAATCCTTCATCTGCCAGCTGCGTTCCGCTTGGCAAATACTTTTCTATATTGATAAAAGACACCAGGTCTTCCGTTTGGTTCGTAATATTCACAGAAGAATCCACAATTGACAATTCAGAAATGGCATCAACAATTCCCTTCTTGCCCGCAATCGTAATCGTAGCAGGATTGCTTACCACTTTTCCTGTTGCCACATAACCATCCTCCGGTATTCCGGATACTGCAAACTTCAACGGAATCTCTTTGGTTGCTAAAATCGAAACAGCCACATCAATATTAGAGATATTCATCTCAATTGCGTTGCTTTGAATCACATCATTATTCTCATCCTTCAGCTTTAAGCCTACGCTGGTATTAATATCTGAAGTATAAGTATCTCTCACATCTACAATCGCCTCTACATGATCAATCCTGTCAATCACCGATTCAGGTCCGGATATTCTAACAATATTCTGACTCGGTGTGACCGTTCCTACAATATAACCATTTGCAGGATGTCCTGATGTTGAGGTATTAATCACCATCTGAATCTTCTTCAAATCCTCAATGGAAAGCTTAAGATTCTCCACACTGCTATCAAACTCAAGCTGCTGATTATATCTTGCACTGGAAATTTTAATTGTAACTGTATTCATAAACGTCAAATCTGCCATGTCAGCAACCGCACGGATATCTTCCTTCTCCAGCAAATCAACAATAGAACTTTTACCCGTAACCTTAACTGTTATCTTATCTGTATTCTCCAGAATCTCATACACCTTACCGGCATCCGAAATCAAATCAGCATTCAAGACCTCAACCTGAATATTACTATAAGTTTTGGATTCGGTAGGGTCACTGATATTATTCACTACAAACCACAAAGCAATGGAAAACATAACCGCTAGAATTTTCAATCCAAGATTATGCGTTAGTCTCTTTCTCATCTCTAGCCCTTCCTTTCCATATTCTGTGCTTTTTCTCTTCAACCTCCTTATCCTGTGCGATAAGAAGCATCTCCTTTAACCCCTTTGCATCCAAATTACGATACAGCTTACCCTCATAAGCAACGCTGACATGTCCGGTTTCTTCTGAAACAACAATCGTCATGGCATCTGTCACTTCTGATATACCTACTGCTGCTCTATGTCTTGTACCCAGCTCCTTACTAATCTCCATATTATCTGATAAAGGAAGATAACAGGTTGCTGATACCACTCTGTCTCCACACAAAATAACAGCACCGTCGTGTAACGGTGTATTATGCTCAAAGATATTAATTAGTAACTGACTGGAAATAATACCATCCACTTCAATTCCGGTTCTTTCATACTCAGCAAGGCGCACTTTCTGCTCAATAACCATAAGCGCACCTGTCTTAACCTTCCCCATCTCAAAGCTGGCCTTCACCAAATCATTCATTGTCTTATCAGAGAATTTCTCCACAGTCTGTTTATCAAACGCCAATACCGAAAACAGAATATTCTTCCTACCCAAATCCTCTAATACTTTTCTAAGCTCCGGTTGAAGAATAACTACCAGTGCCGTAACCGCAATACCAATGACATTTTCAACAATCCACAAAATGGTAGTCATCTTAAATAAATAAGCCATGAAAATGAAAACAACAATAACGATAACACCCTTCATCAGGAACCACGCTTTTGTGTTCTTAAGCCAGATTAACAGATGATACACTAAGAAGGATATAATGATAACCTCCACTACATCCTCCCATCTTATGCTTAGCTTATTAAAAGACGCACTATATTCATTTATCAAAGAAATAATCTGTTCTTTCATATGCTACCATTCCAGTCCTTAATTATTATCTGCGTACATCCTTTCGCGGATGATTTACCGCTTTATCCGGCACCCTGATTGTCTTTACTCGCTTCTCCGGAGCTGCCATCGTATTCTTCGGAACTGCTTTTACATAGTAATAGTATTCATCATCCTCAAACTGTACCATCTCTGTTCTGGAATAATCCACATTAAACACAAAGAACTGAAGCACCTTTACTAGGAATACCGATACAATACTACCCAAAATCAAACCTATAATGGAAAAATTCGTACTATAAAGCAAATCTCCAAGCAACATACATAAAATATTAAACAATGTACCCGTAATCATTGCAATCGTCCATGCATAATCCACACTTAATCTGCGAATAAAATATACAACAATAATCGTCGCAGTAAACGCAACCAAGGTAACCATCATCTCTCTGTTACCTATAATTCCATCAATCACGTATCTAAACTTCTGAATAACTCCGTCAGCATCAAAAGCATTCAACGCCGCAACACTCGCACTCATATACGTAATCACATAATATACTATCACTCCGCAAGCAACTGAAACCGCCGAAACCGGTGTTCCGACCAATCCCATGGCAAGAGGTACCACATACGGAATCTTCATCCCAAAACAAAGCGGTGTTAGTAAAACAACGATTGTATCCTTGGGTGAAAATCTAAAATATAAAATAAATAATAGCAGAAAAACAGCAAGTGCCACTATCGCACATTCCAACGAAAAAGCGTATAAATGTGCAAGCGTAACTGCCGCCGAAATTACTATCGTGAAATTCATCGGCAAAAACGAACACATCAATGCCAAAATTAAAACCACTGCTATATTATTTAAGCTACCCATATAGCCTATTACATGATTAATCATAGATAAAGAAATAAAAGCCAATAAAAATTTTAATATGGGTGTAATATAGGCTTCATATCTGCTATAAATTTTTTTCATCTGCTCTCTGAGAACAAGTAAATTCGTCATAGTCGTATCCTTTCAGAGTATTATTTGTCTTTACTCATACCTTTTGCTCTCTTTATCATAAAGATACGCAAGTTTTTTTAAATTGTTGTAATATATCTTCAAGCTCTTTCTTGCCTTCGCATACCGGTAAGCATATACCGCATAAGACACCACTGCATAGAGTACAACAAACACAATATAATATATCATAATTGTTTTGCCCAAGTCTAACAAATCCATCTTATACATATCTGCCATCAATACTTCTAAATCATAAAAAACAAATAACGCAAACACGATGAAGAAGGCAATCGTCCCATGTAAAATAGACTTGATTACCTGCATGCTGATATAATCACCACGAAAGTAATTCCCAATCGCCATGTTACGCTTACCCTCATTTGCTTCATATGATGCCATTTTTGTCATCAACTTAATACGTTCTTCATTCAGCATATTTAATGTCTGTCTCCTAATGCTTGTCTAAATATCTCATCTTATTGCCATCACTCTGCTTCTTTTGTGGTTGTACCACTGTAGCCTTAGGCTTGTTCATGCCAAACGCATCTGTAAGATTTCTAGCCATAGTACTCTTACAGGCTTCGCAATACTTTCCTGCGCGAATCATCGCACCACAATTCTCACATGGAAGCTTAATTGGTGAGTCATCCGTAAACTCCAGTCTTTCTTCGCGAATCCACTGCTGAATCTGCTGTACTTCAACTTCACAATCAGCTGCGATCTGACGAATGTCCGACCTTGGATTCTCTCTAACATACTTCTTAACATCCTGAAAGCGCTTCTCCACCGCTTCCTTACACGCAGGACAAATCGGTATTCCCCCTATATGATTAAATACCTTCCCACATTTTCTACAGTTCCGAATATTCATGAAAATACCTCCGTTATATCCCTTCGCCTATGCAAAGTGTAATAAAATAGACATTTCTTATTCCTCGCTGTTTAAGTTCCCCCGACACAGCATCTATAGTACTGCCTGTTGTATAGATATCATCAATAACTATAGTTTTATTTAATTTTACAACATCTGAAGGGATATTGAAAGCCCTTTTCAAATTATTTTGCCTTCCTACAGCATCTAATTCCTTTTGTGGAATGGTTTTTCGGATTCGTTGCACAATTTGAGTTTCACACGGAATCCCCGACAACCTCGAAAGTTCTTGTGCAATCAATTCCGCTTGATTATATCCTCTCACCCTCAGCTTGGATTTATGCAGCGGAACCGGAATCAGAACATCCGCCTCCATTCGCACAATCTCCCGACCATAGTGTTTCCATATCTCCTGTGCATAAAATTTTGCGTATTCCTTTCTCCCCTTATACTTAAAACGATAAATACTCTCTTTCATGCTTTGATAATCATATAATGCCATACCATAATCAAACGCATGCCTATGGTTTGTACAATCCACGCAAAATACTTTTTCCTCCTGGTGAAGCTCTTTCCCACACTTTCGGCATTTTGGTTCCACAATATACCTTATTTTCTTCCTACAGGCGCTGCACACAAGTTCATCTTTTACAGGAACCACATCATCGCATACCGGACAACGCCTTGGGTAAAAAAGCTGTATCAGTTTCTCTATATACCATCTCTGATTTCGCATATTCTATCCTTCAACCCTGTATATCTCTTTTGTTCATTCTCATTTGCAATCATCTGATACACCGTATCTTTACTTCCAAGTATCGTAACGCAGTTCTTCGCTCTGGTAACACCTGTGTATAACAGATTACGATTAAACAGCATTCTTGGTCCTGTAAGAAGCGGCATCACAACCGCAGGATACTCGCTTCCCTGTGACTTATGGATTGTAATCGCATAAGCAAGCTCTATCTCCTCCAAATTCCCTATTGGATAAGTCACTCTGCGCATATCGTCAAACTCTATAACAACCGTCTTTGCCGTAGCATTTATCTCCTTTACAACACCAACATCACCATTAAATACACCAAGTCCCTTATCTATTGCAATTCCATATTTACTTACAATCTCCCACTCCATCTGGTAATTATTCTTTATCTGCATAACTTTATCACCAAGTCTGAGAACTCCATCCCCATGAGCTATCTCTTCCTTCTTAGCATCCGGAGGATTTAGATATTTCTGCAAAATCTGATTCAGCACTTCAACACCAAGAGCTCCCTTTCGCATCGGTGTCAGCACCTGTATATCATAAGGTCTTGCATTTACATACTTAGGCATCTTCTCAGTAATGAGTAGTATCATATGTTTATATATTACATTCACATTATCTCTTTCCAAGAAAAAGAAATCTTTGCTCTTATTATCCAAGCTGATTTGTAATCCTTGATTAATTTTGTGAGCATTTACTACAATGTCACTTTCACCAGCCTGTCTAAAAATCTTTTCCAGAACTACATGGCAGAAGCACTCGCTCTCCATCAAATCCTTCAACACCTGTCCCGGACCTACCGACGGAAGCTGATTTCTGTCTCCTACCATAATCAGACGGGTTCCCGGTACAATCGCCTTGAGTAGTGATTGAAACAGATAAATATCCACCATCGACATCTCATCAATGATAATCACATCTACTTCTAAAGGATTCAGCTCATTCTTCTCAAAACTCGCCCTGCTTCCTTCCTGCTCTACACCACCATTCAACTCCAGCAATCTGTGTATGGTCTTTGCTTCAAATCCTGTAGCTTCTGTCATACGCTTTGCCGCTCGTCCCGTTGGGGCCGCCAAAAATATGTCACATCCCTCAGCCTCAAAATAGCGAATCATCATATTAATGGTAGTCGTTTTACCTGTACCCGGTCCTCCGGACAGAATAAACACACCATTCTCAATCGCTCCTATAACAGCTTCTCTTTGTAACGTATCAAGCTGCATTCCATTTGCTGTTTCAAGCTTTTGAAGTTTCTTCTCAAGACGTTCTCTCTCTACTTTGGTAAGTCTTTCTGCTCCATCAAAACTATCCTGCAGTTCCCGAAGCATTCTGGCACAGTTCAACTCCGCATAATAATTCGCCATACCATAAATACACTTTTCGCCCGCTTTATCCTTTATCACCAGCTTACGGTCTATTGCTAAATTTGCAATCTGAGGCTCTATCTGCTCAGGTGTCAGCTCCAACATATAGGCAGCCTTCTCCAAAAGCTGTTTCTGTGGTAAATAAACATGCCCCTCTGCCCCTGCTTGCATCAAAGTATAGAGGATACCACTCCGAATACGGTAGTCCGAATCTGTATGAATACCTATCTTGGAAGCTATTTCATCCGCTATTTTAAATCCAATACCGGAAATATCTTCTGCCAGCCGATAAGGATTTTCCCTCATAACATTATATAATCCTATGCCATATTGATTATAAATCTTAACTGCCAGCGCATTGGATATTCCATACTTCTGGAGAAAAATCATCGCTTCACGGACATCCTTCTTCTCTTCCATCTGTTCCGCTATTTCTCTTGCAATTCTCTCACTAATACCCTTAATCTCTACCAAACGCTCCGGCTCTTCTTCAATAATACGAATTGTATCATTACCAAAACGTTTTACAATTCGTGCCGCAAGTGCAGCTCCCACTCCCCGAATTGCTCCAGATGCCAGATACCGTTCTACAGCAACCGAATCCTCAGGAGGTACAATTTGAAATCGCTCTACCTTGAACTGGGTGCCATATACAGGATGCTCCACGTAGCTTCCCTCTGCTTCAATACATTCCCCTTCGTCCAAATGGGTAAAAATCCCCGTACAGGTAAGCTCATCTTCCTCTACTATTACATTAATGACACCATATCCATTGCTCGCATTCTTATATATGATATGTTCTACAAAACCTTTGACTGTATCCAATGTTTCCTCCCTATATATGTGCGAATCCCTTCACACAAAAAGCCGGCCTGTTATTCCAGACCGGCGTTATAATTATTCCTTTTCAGTTGTTGTGCCGGACTCTATTGCCGCCACCTCCTCAGGTGTCAATGCCGAGTATTGTCTCTTCATCTGCTCATATAGTGTCCTGGCAATTCCAAAACCATTCTGCCCTGTCGCCTGATTTGTCAACTCCTGTACAGCAGTATCCTTGAAATAATCAACCATCTTCGTGGCATAAGTATTCTCCTCTTCGTCCGAGAACGCTTTCGTCGTCTCCATCATCGCATTAAACATCTGCTCGATAAAATACGCTTCAAACTCCTTACACGCCTCCAACAGTTCATCATCAGAACTTCCTGCACTGATATTTTCCGCCAACTTCGTCTGACTTGTTGCTGTACTTGCTATATAATCTGTATATGAACTCATTGAACCAATTTCCATATCCTATCCCCCGTCTTTCCCGATTAGCACACTATTATAAATCAATTATCTCTTTAACTGATTTGCCTGCTGCATCATTTCATCCGAGGTCGTAATCACCTTTGAGTTCATCTCATATGCTCTCTGTGCAACGATAAGATTAACCATCTCATCTGCTATCTGCACATTAGAAGCCTCTAAATATCCCTGTCTAAGCGTACTCTTTGTCAGATTATCCTCTTCAGCCTCATTTAATGCCTCACCGCTTGCAGCAGTAACCTCATATAAACTATCGCCTGCCTTACTCAAGCCTGCCGGATTGCTAAACTGCCATAATCCAATCGTAAAGCCCAAGCTCTGAGGATTATTATTATCATCCGGATAGAATAACTCACCGGAAGTACTTACAGTAACCTTATCCGCTACCATACCCTCCTCTAAAACAATCATCTCACCCTCTGTATCCAGTACAGGTAAACCATCTGTGTTTGCAAGAGTCAATCCATCATTACCAAGTGCAAAAACAAACTGTCCGTTTCTGGTGTAATATGTATTACCATCATTACCCTGTACACCAAAGAAGCCATGTCCTTCCACTGCAAAGCTGGTGTTACTGTCTACATCTGTTAAATTGCCCTGCGTAAAAATCGAAGTAATCGATGAATTACGAACACCCAATCCAACCTCTGCTCCAATCGGCTTTGGCTCCAAATCCGAAGATGTTGTCTTAGTCTGAATCGTCTGATATAAAAGTGACTTAAACTCCATAACCTCTGTCTTGTAACCTGTCGTGTTAACATTTGCAAGGTTATTAGAAATATTATCTACATTAAGCTGCTGTGCATTCATTCCTGCTGCACCTGTCCAAAGAGAACGTACCATAATCTTCCTCCATTATCTGCGCTTAGCGCTTATGCCTTGTTAATAAGTGTGTCTATGTTTATAGCCTGCCAATCTGATTAACTGCAATATCCAATGATTCATCATAAGTTGTAATCACCTTCTGATTCGCCTCATAATGCCTCTGAATACTAATCATATTAACCATCTCGGATACTACTGAGATATTGGACATTTCCAAATATCCCTGATGTATTTTACAGTCGGTTGCATCGTAGGACTCTGCGCCCTCTACTGCATCCCACATAGTCTCACCATAATGTGTCAGATAGTTGGTATCTTCGAACGCTGTAAGTTTAAGCTTCGCCACAAACTCATCATCCTGATAAATGTTTCCATTCTCATCAATGACTGTACTGCCCGCTGTGGTCGATAACTGGATTCTGCCATCCTCACCAAGTACATAATCTCCATCTGTTGTAGTCAGATAACCATCCTTGGTCATGGCAAAATCGCCGCTTCTTGTATATTTTGTAGTAGTCTCGCCTGCCTTATTGGTGAATTCGATGTTAAAAAATGCATCACCACTAATTGCGAGATCTAGTGTATTACCTGTTTCTCTAAAGGAACCCTGACTAAAGTCCGTATAGGTCTCTCCAATCTTCACACCTAAGCTTACGCCACCAAGTTTCTTTGGAATATTCGGATTCTCTGTTATGTCCTTAATCTTAACTGACATAATCTCCGAATACGACTGTGCTGTCGAACCTTCCTTCTTAAAGCCTGTCGTATCTGCATTGGCAAGATTGTTTGCCATGATGTCCATTCTATACTGTTCATTCAGCATACCAGTATAGGCTGTGTAAAGTCCCCTTACCATACTCTTCCTCCTCTGTCATGTACAAGAGTCAGAAAGAGTTATATTCTAATCAGCTTATAAATGCTAATTAATAATCTTCTCTATAGCCTGCTAAGAACTCAACGTACTTACCTGTTCCTATCGCTACTGCTGTCATAGGGTCCTCAGCTGTCATGGTATTGATTCCTGTTCTGGACTCTACCAAATCCTCCAAGCCTCTTAATAAGCTTCCGCCTCCGGTTAAAACAATACCACGGTCTGCGATATCTGCTGCAAGCTCTGGTGGAGTCTTCTCCAAAACACTATGAATCGTATCAATAATCTGAGAGGTAGTCTCGCGTAATGCCTCTTCTGTTTCTTCAGAAGATACACGAATTGTCTTAGGAAGACCGGTTACAAGGTTACGTCCCCTTACGTCCATGTAATCCACTTCTGCCCTCTTGAATGCTGTTCCGATTTTAATCTTAATGTCTTCTGCTGTTCTTTCACCAATCAAAAGATTGTGTTTCTTTCTCATATAACGAACGATTGCTTCATCAAAGTCATCGCCTGCTATCTTGATAGATGCACTTACAACAGTTCCGCCAAGAGAGATTACTGCGATATCCGATGTACCACCACCAATATCTACAATCATATTACCGCATGGCTTACTGATATCAATACCAGCACCAATCGCTGCTGCAATCGGCTCCTCGATAATAGATACGTCTCTTGCACCTGCCTGATAGGTAGCGTCCTCTACAGCCTTCTTCTCTACTTCAGTTACTCCACTTGGCACACATACGGCGATTCTTGGCTTACGGAATGTTCTCTTACCAAGGGCCTTCTGAATGAAGTGCTTCATCATCTGCTCTGTAACCTTGTAGTCCGAAATAACTCCCTGACGAAGCGGTCTAACCGCTACGATATTACCAGGTGTTCTACCTAACATTAATCTTGCATCTTCTCCGATGGCTTTTATTTTATCTGTGTCCTTATCAAAGGCTACTACTGAAGGCTCCTTTAAAACGACACCCTTTCCTCTGATATAAACAAGAATACTTGCTGTTCCAAGGTCGATTCCAATATCTGTGTACTGCATGGCTCTTTGCCCCTTTCTAAAATGGTTATCTATACTTAATTATGCCCAATGTCGTCAATTTAAACATACAAGCCATTATAACCTAAATATAGCAATTTTCAAAGGGGTTTCCCAGTTTTTTTTACATAAAATCTTAACCTCAAACTCAAAATATGCCATCTGATGGATATATCGGACACTTTAGCTAAAAACTTTATAGTTATTTTTATATTTTCTGTAAACTAGTTTTTGCATGAGCCATGCACAGATGTACAAATATAGCTTTGGGGAGTTTACTCACCAAAAGATATATTTGTGTAGCTGTATACGGCGAAGCCGTCTATGAGCCAGTAGCCCGCATGGGCGAATTGCGAATAGGCATGGAGAAGGCACTGTGAATACAATTATTTCTAAACATTCCCTTTACTTTATCTGAAAATTGCACTATTCTAATATTATGTAAACTATAGTTACATAAAACAAATATACAACTTGTACTTAATGAGGTGGAAATAATGCACGAAACAAATAATATTGAACTCTCATATCTTAATACTCTTATCAAAGAGTACGGAGGCGTTGATAGCTACACAACGACACAAGCTACTACGCTTTTTGAGCAGATATGTAAAATCATACGCCTACTCGGTTTGAACCCCGAATGTAGGTCTGATTTCTTTAATGGAGTTCGACAAATTTTCAATCTTCAATTTGTCAATATGGAAGACTATGAACACGGAAAGTATATTTTTGTCCCGAATCATGTTAGTGAATTTGATGGCCTTTTGTTCGGTACAATAATTCCACATATGCTAGTAGTTGCAAAAACCGATTGGACTTCTAATCCTCTCCTATATGGCTTTCTTGAAAAGTTATTCTCACTAGCAGGCTTAATAAGGAAAGATAAATCAAGCAGTATGAATGTATTAAGAAGATGTATTGAACATTTAGAACAATCACAAGATAGCGCGGTAACAATTTTTGTGCAACAGACTATTGCGGATATAGAAACAACGACACCCGAAGATATTGCGCCAGGGGCATATCTGATTGCCAAAAAAACTTCTGCTCATATTATTCCAGTGTACTGTGAACAGGTCTCTACTGAAAAACCAACAAGATTTGTTTTTGGTAGTCCATTAGTATGCACAAACGCAAAGGATTTTGGTAATGCATGGTTGAGAAGCGAATTGGCATTACGAGATTCTATTACCACACCAATTGCTCGCCCCCCTATATTATGTGAGAAGCACCAAAAACCTATAAGCCAACGAGAGTTTTAACCTGGCTTTGCAGAGAATATTCACGCAAAATAAGGCTTATTCGGTGCGCCGAATAAGCCTTATTTACACCCTAGCGTTTCTATCACGCCTTATCTAACATCTTCCGAATATACTTTCCAGTATAAGACTTCGCAACCTTAGCAATCTGCTCTGGTGTACCCTCAGCAATGACAGTACCACCACCATCTCCGCCCTCAGGACCAATATCGATAATATAATCCGCGGTCTTAATCACATCCAAATTATGCTCAATGACAACAACGGTATTACCTCCCTCTGCAAGGCGCTGAATAATATCAACCAGCTTATGCACATCAGCAAAGTGCAAACCTGTGGTCGGCTCATCTAAGATATAGATGGTCTTGCCGGTACTACGTCTGCTAAGCTCTGTTGCCAGCTTAATACGCTGTGCCTCGCCACCCGAAAGCGTGGTCGAAGGCTGTCCCAGCCTAATATAAGACAATCCTACATCATACAATGTCTCAATCTTACGACGAATCGACGGCACATTCTCAAAGAAACCAAGAGCTTCTTCTACCGTCATATCAAGAACATCATAGATACTCTTGCCCTTATAAAGCACCTCTAAGGTCTCACGATTGTATCTCTTACCCTGACACACCTCACATGGCACATATACATCCGGAAGGAAATGCATCTCAATCTTGATAATACCATCACCGGAACATGCCTCACAGCGTCCTCCCTTGATATTAAAGCTGAAACGTCCCTTACTATATCCCTTTGCCTTTGCATCTACTGTAGATGCAAACAGGTCACGAATCTGGTCAAACACACCCGTATAAGTTGCCGGATTAGAACGAGGTGTTCTTCCAATAGGAGACTGGTCGATATCAATGACCTTATCCAACTGTTCCACACCAACCACCTTCTTATGCTTACCTGGGATGGTTCTTGCCCGGTTCAGCTTCTTAGCAAGATACTTATACAAAATCTCATTCACAAGCGATGACTTACCTGAGCCCGAAACACCTGTCACACAGGTAAATACTCCCAACGGGAAATTCACATCAATATTCTTAAGGTTATTCTCCGCTGCTCCCTGCACAGTCAGCCAGCCTGTCGGCTCACGTCTTGAAGTCGGAACAGGAATCTTCTTCTTACCACTCAAGTACTGTCCTGTCACAGACTCAGGCACAGCCATAATCTCCTCTGCCGTACCCTGCGCAATCACTTGTCCACCATGTTCGCCCGCTCCCGGACCGATATCCACAATATGGTCCGCTGCAAACATGGTATCCTCATCATGCTCCACCACAAGCAAAGTATTACCTAAGTCCTTCAAATCCTTCAATGCATTTAACAGCTTATCATTATCCCTCTGATGTAGACCAATACTTGGCTCATCCAGAATATAGCACACACCAACCAAACCGGAACCAATCTGGGTTGCCAGTCGAATACGCTGCGCCTCTCCTCCTGAAAGTGTCGCTGTGGCACGAGACAAGCAAAGATACTCCAAGCCTACATTCTTAAGGAATCCTACTCTAGCCTTAATCTCCTTTAATATCTGCTTACCAATCAGCTTCTGCTGCTCTGTCAACTCCAAGCCATCCAAAAACTGATACAAAGCCCCTATCGAAAGTGATGTAATCTCGTGAATATTCTTATCGCATACAGTTACTGCCAAAGAGCTCTTCTTTAATCGTCTGCCATCGCACTCCT
This sequence comes from Lachnospiraceae bacterium, assembly GCA_045579665.1. Classification (GTDB taxonomy): domain Bacteria; phylum Bacillota; class Clostridia; order Lachnospirales; family Lachnospiraceae; genus COE1. Next base: position 572 of record JAZNMO010000063.1, on the reverse strand, counting down.
TACAAGGCGTAATGCGCATAAAAGTCTCATACTCCTGCTTAGATGACTCAGATGCAGTCTCTCGGTATCTTCGCTCTACATTCTTAATCAAACCTTCAAAAGCAATCGGATATCTGCCTTCTCCACGCTGTCCCTTATAATAAACAATAACCTCTTTACCCTTTGTACCGTAAATCAGCACATCCTGTGCCGCAGGGCTAAGCTCCTCAAAAGGAGTATCCAGCGAGAAATCATACTCCTTACATAGTGCCTGCAGGATTGCATTCGTAAAGCTTGACTTATCAGCACATGACTGCCAGCCCATAACGGTAATTGCACCCTGATTGATACTCAAACTTCTATCAGGAATCATAAGGTCGATATCAAACTCCATCTTATAGCCCAGTCCGACACACACAGGACAAGCACCAAACGGATTATTAAATGAAAAGCTTCTAGGCTCAATCTCCTCAATACTAATCTCACAATCAGGACATGCAAAGCTTTGAGAGAAATTAATCGGTTCACCGCCAATCACATCAACCGTCATAAGTCCTTCTGCCAAACTTAATACATTCTCCACCGAGTCTGTT
>JAZNMO010000062.1:0-40615 GCA_045579665.1 Lachnospiraceae bacterium | reverse complement strand
GCTTGGCACCCTGCATTACTGCAACGCACTGGGTTTGGCTACACGGCTCACTGGCGATTACCGTGACCGGACTTACACCGGCAAGTGTGGTCCAGCTTCGCTGGACACACGACAAAAAAAAGTCAGGAAACCCTGACTTTCTATAAAATCTATGAAACCAACAACCCTATAATCGTAAACTTACCGTTCTCCGAAGCCGGATGCTTCTCAATTCGTACTGTATGCTTGGCTTTTTCATCTGATGTATATACCTCTACAGACTCTGAATTACCTCCATAGTTATACTCTCCGTCCAATGTCGATACCAGCACATCATCCACATAGACATCTACCTTACCATAACTCTGGTTTGCCACCTTATGATATACAATACCGATATTCTGCGCCTCCACCTCGAAGATAATCGCTTCCTCTCCGGTATCTGTATGCCAGTTATTCTTATACTGCCAGCTCACATCCTTTAATGTATAACTTCCATATTCCAACGGGGTGATGTCTGTCGGTCTGATAAAGCATCCTTCCTGATATCGCTCTACCGTAATTGCTCTTTCTGTAAACGGCGTAATATCTGTACCGATTTCATCAAGACGTGCATACACATCGTTCAGATAGCGGTACAGCATCTCTCCGATAATTGCATGTCCTCTGTCATTTGGATGTACCGTATCCGGTGAAATATCAGACCACTGAAAGCTGCCAGCCTCTATCTCCGGCAGCACTGCATTGCCGTAGCTTAACATAGGCAAACGATATCTGAAACCAATCAGCGAATCATTCTCCTGCGCACAAGTACCATTATCCTGCACGGTAAAGAGTAACATAACCGCCGGCTCACTTTCCCACTTCATAATGCGTCTTACCAAATTATCATAGCTCTTCTTGTAGAAGAAATCATTTCCATCGTTTACCGAAAACTCTACAATCACTACATCAGGGTTCTTATCCAGCAAATCCTCCTGCACTCTGTGTACCCCCAGATAAGAAGAGGTTCCTGCCACTCCCGCATTCACAAAGTTTATCTTTGCTTCCGGAAAACGCTCCTTCCACCAGCTCTGAAAATGTGAAGCATAGCAGTTCTTATATGCTGACGTAGTATATCCCTCCGTAATGGAACCACCAATGACACCTATCGTAATCTCTTCTCCTGCCTCTGCCTTACGCATAGCTTTTGCTAGTCTTGTCAAATCACCTTCCATAAAAGCTGTTGCGCGTTCGTACATCTCGTCTGTCAGATAGGATGTCTCCATGGCAGGCTCCTCACTCTCCAACTCTTCACTGCGCTGGTCAGTTTCCACATCTGCCGGCATCTCCATCTGTGTAGTTTCTTCTACTGTTTCCAATATTACTTCCGCCTGATTTGTACCACAGCTTGTCAAAACCACAATCGCTCCTGCAATCAACATGCTGTTTGCAATCCTTGTCATTCGTTCTTTTACCTCTTTCCTTCTCATTACCTATACTCCCTTTTATCTCACTAATCTTCCTTTTTTGAAAGCATCACAAGCAAAATTCCTTCTTTTACCTCTATGGATGCACACTCAGCTTCCCACTCATTGCTCATTCCTAACGGAAAATCATTCACAAGCGTACCATTATCCAAGGAATATTTTAACCCTCTTGTGGTTATCCCGCTACAGCAATCTGTCACTGCAAAGAGTGAAACAGACCATCCCTTACGCCTTGGCAGCTCCAAAACTCCTGCCCCCATTGCATAAATAACGTTCTCTTCATCCTCTACCGAACAAAATCCCCCTCGCTTTGCTGCGTATACCAAAGACTGCATATTGGCATATAAATGATCCATCCTGCCTCCAAGCCCGCACAGAATCCGTATCCTTCGATAGCCAAGCTCCAAAGCACGCTTAATCGCAAGCATCGTGTCCGTATCATCCTTCTCAGACGGATATCTCTCCACCTGCACCTTTCGCTCCTGTTCTATCAACACTCTTACCTCATCACTGCAGGAATCAAAATCTCCCATGATAAGGTTAGGCTCGATTCCGTCACGTATCGCATACTCAAAGCCTTTGTCACATGCTATGACATAATCTGCAGCTTCTATCTCTCCAATGGGCGTGTAATGCCCTCCTGATATAATCACACAAGCCCTTTCATCCGACTTCATACGATATCATATCCTTCCCATATTATTGCGTCGAATTTAACATAACTTCCCCCACATGTCAACCCGGCCGCTCAGCTTAATCGCCTAAAAACACTTTTTCTTCTCTCACACAACTTATGTTATCACCAGAATTGTCTAATTTCAAAACTTTTTAGTGCATATTTTCAGAAACTATTTTATAATAAGAATAGATTATTATGTGCTATTTGTGCACATACCATACACGATAAATAAAATCATTAAATAAAATAGGAGGATTTGCTATGAAATACAAGGTATTATTAGTTGGTAACAACAACGCAACCATCGACGACTTCTTTATACATCTGCTCAATCAGTTTGAATGTATTACCACATCCAGACGTTATTTTGATGTATACACTCACCTGAAATTCTTTAAGCCGGATGTTCTGGTATATTGTATGCAAAAAGAAGCTCAGGGCAATATTACCGATATTATAACCGCACGCAACGATTACGCAAAAAAACTTCCTGTCGTAATCATCGGCCCCGACAAGGATTGCGCTATTTTCAATGATACCTATCCCGGACTTGCTGCTATGGTGCTCGAAAAACCAATTACTGTATCCGTAATTTCCGACAAGCTTTCCTACTATTTGAAACGCTTTGTTAAAAAATCAGACGCTGATGATTCTGAAAATGAAGAAATTGCACTAAGCAATGCTCTCAAGGATACCGAAAAGGCTCTCAAGGACTCTTTACGTGAATTGGATGAGTTAGAAGCCCTTGCTTCTGCTGAGGTTCCTACCGAAAAACGTAAGCATGTTCTTGTTGTAGACGATGACCCTGTTATGCTCAAGGTAATCAAGAAGCATCTTGAAGAAAAATACGATGTAGGAACTGCCTTAAACGGCAATCTTGCCTTAAAATTTCTTGAAAGTAAGCGCACGGACCTTATTCTCTTAGACTATGAAATGCCGGGAGATAACGGTCCTACTGTCATGGGAAAGATTCGTTCCCATCCATTGAACAGAAATATTCCTATTGTTTTCCTTACAGGTGTCGCTGACAGTGCCAGAATCCAGGAAGTACTTATGCAGAAACCGGATGGCTACCTTTTAAAGCCTGTAGATAAAGAAAAGCTGCAAATGCAGATTAAAAGCTTAATCGGTTAATACCGTTTACATATAGGGGGTTTTCTATGTCAAATGATATTCAAATCTCAGAAGAGAATATAAAACTAACTGATTTGTTAGATGTTGAAATGCTGCAAAGAGTGCAGGATGCTTTTGCAAAAATGACAGGACTTGCGGTTATCACTGTTGATGCTGACGGCATACCTGTTACAAAAGGCTCAAATTTCTGCACGTTTTGTTCCTTATATAACCGCAATTCGCCACTTGGTGCATTTCGTTGCCAGAGTTGCGATGCTAACGGTGCAAAGCTTGCCCTCGATGCCGGAAAACCAGTTTCCTATACCTGCCATGCAGGTCTGGTTGAATTTGCAGCGCCTATTCTTGCCAATGATACCATGATTGGCTACTTTGTAGGAGGTCAGGTTCGTACCGCCCCCCCAAATGTTGCCAGTATTCTGCAGGCTGCAAGAGAAATCGGAGTCGATGCGATTGCTTATCTGCAATCTGCTCTTAATGTACCTACAATCAGTCAGGAAGAAATCGACAGAGCCGCTGCCTTTTTATATACCATTGCAGACGTAATCTCTAGTATTACCTATCACCGCTACATCATGCATAAGGCAAATGTAGAAATCGAGCGTACTGCACAGCTCAAATCCGACTTCCTTGCTAATATGAGTCATGAAATCCGCACTCCTATGAATGCGGTTATTGGTATGGCCGAAATGGCGCTTCGTGAGGAAATGTCACCTGCTGCCAGAGATTACATCCAGCAGATTAAAACCTCAGGAAAAAGTCTGCTCACTATCATTAATGATATCCTTGACTTCTCCAAGATTGAATCAGGCAAAATGGACATCATTCCTGCAAACTATGCTCCATGCGACCTGATTAGCGACATCTCCAATGTAATCAGTACACGAATTGGAGAAAAAAATATAGAATTTTTATTAGACATTAACCCAACTCTGCCTTGCCAGCTCTACGGTGACAATATCCGTATCAAGCAGGTAATTACAAACATTACCAATAATGCAATTAAGTTCACTGACAAGGGACAGGTTGTATTAAAAATGGATTATGAGAACTTATCTTCTGACGAAATTATGCTTAAGGTTTCCGTTGCTGATACCGGAATTGGTATTCATAAAAAGGATATTGAAAAGCTCTTTGAATCCTTCCAGCAATTAGACAGTAAACGAAATCGTAATGTAGAAGGAACAGGACTCGGACTTCCAATTTCACGTAAGCTCTTAACTCTTATGGGCGGTGATATGGAAATCGAAAGTGAGTATGGTACCGGCAGTACATTCTCCTTCTATTTGCCTCAAAAGGTTGTAAATTCAGCTGCCTGTGTTAATCTCACCGCCGACACATCAAGCATCAAGGCAGCATACCTAATTACAAATCCATACCTGAAAGCTCAGTTAGAGCGTGACTTTGCACGTTTAGGTATAAACAGTGTGGAGTACAGCAAGAAATGTGATATGAATTCCCTTGACAAAGATACACCAAACTTCGTATTTGTCGGAAGCGCACTGATTCCTAAAAAGGTGCACGAATATGCTACAAAGCATCCCGACATTACCTTTGTTCATATGATTGCTTATCACGAAGCTGCAGAGTCTGACTTAGACAATTTGATTATCCTGAAAAAGCCTGTTATGCCACGCACCTTAGCTGCCATATTCAATCATGAATATCAGGAAAATGAAGACTCCGGCAAAACAGAAAGTACCTTATTCGATTTCTCAGCTCCGGAAGCTAATGTTTTAATTGTGGATGATAATCCGGTAAATCTTACCGTTGCAAAAGGCTTAATTGAACCACTCAATATGCAGGTAGATACTGCTTTAGATGCTCATGCTGCCTTAGAATGTATCGAACAGAAAATGTACGATGTCATTTTCATGGATCATATGATGCCTGAAATTGATGGTATAGAAGCCACACATTTGATTCGAAGCTTCCACCCTAACTATGCAGCTGTTCCGATTATTGCCTTTAGTGCCAATGCCGTAGAAGGCACTAAGCAGATGTTTTTAGAAGAAGGCATGAATGATTTTGTGGGCAAGCCTGTTGAAGTAGGCGAGCTCGTATCCAAGCTAAAGCAATGGCTGCCTTCCGCAAAGATACTCCCGGCTTCCAGCACACCTAAGAAGAAAAAGAAAGGCGCCACTCCACAGGAGCTTCCTCATATCGAAGGCTTGGATGTACCGGCTGCCATACAGATGCTTGGTGACGCTGAATTTTATATGGAAATCCTAAAAGATTATTACCAGCTGATTGACCAGAAAACCTCTATTATCATGAACTCCCTTCAATCAGAAGATTGGAACCGTTACACCATTGAAGTTCATGCTCTAAAGAGTTCATCAAAGCAAATCGGCGCTATGGAATTATCCGGTATTGCTGCTGAATTAGAAGCTGCCGGCAAAAATCTGGACATTAAGTACATTCATGATAATAATGACCATTTAATCAAGAAATACCATATCCTTCAGGATACGTTAAAAACGATTTTCCCGGCAAAAGAGGAAAAATACGCTAAACCGTCTAAATCAAATGCCGATATTATTCCAAAGGATTTACTACTTGGATGCTTTTCCCAAATGGAGGATGCTATCAACAATCTAGACACAGATGCTCTTGAGGCTATCCTTGGACGTCTTGAAGTTTATCATCATCCCGCTAAGCAGGAGAAGGTCTTAAACAAACTGAAAGAAGCCGTTGATGGATTTGACTTTGAAGCCTGTGAAAAATATTTGACTGAATGGAAAACACTTGCAAACACAAATTAAAAGAAGTACAATAAGCAAAATATATACTTATTGTTTGAATTTTCTTTATAACAGATAGGTCGTGAAACATGAACAAATATAACCTTACAGAGTACATAGGAAAACCAAATGATTTGATTATGTATTACGGAAAAACATCCTTTAAACCAGGATTATATTTTGAAAACGGAGACGAGCATTTTTATCATTTTATCGGTAAAAACTCCTGCTACTCTATTTTGGATTTGCTTCATCCTGATGATGTAGCTAACTTTGAAAACGCTGTCAAAGAGCTTCCGAACAGTCAGCCACAGTGCCTGATTGCTCGCGTTAAGAATGCCAACGGTTTATATCGTTGCCTCTATCTTGAGCTTAACTATAATGGCGTTATGTTTGATAACTTCGCATCCTTTGATATGGAGTTCTGCGACATTATTGCCATCAAGGACCGCTATGTTATCTATATGCGTCTCATGAAGAAGTATCGTCACTTCATGAGTCTTGCTTCATGCTTATACTTTGAATATGAATATCAGTCTGATATGTTCAAGATTTATCAGTACATGAATACCAAAAGCGTCCCTCTCTTTAGCGGTAAAATGTCTGAGATTAGTCAGGATATTCTCTCTGATGCCGGAATCCCTATGCTTTCCAAGGCAGAAATGAACGTATTCTACGAGCATCTGTTAAACAAGTCCAATCTATTTGATTTAACTATGGACTTGTCACTCTTCGACCCTACAACGCCTTATAAACGTTGCCGCTTCAAGGGGAAGAGTATGTATATCAAAGACGTAAAATCACTCGCTGTCGGTATTATCGAGCCTATTGAACGACGTCAGGAAAATAAGGAGAATTACTTCTTATCCGACAGTGCCTTAGACCCTGGTACAGGACTATTAAACAAGAGGGCAATCAACGAGTATACGATTTCCAAATTATCCGAGATCGCAGAAAAAAACGGCAGCTGTTATCTTGCCGTAATGGATGTTGATGATTTCAAAAATGTTAACGATACCTTTGGTCATATGTTTGGCGATGAGGTACTCGCCCGCGTTTCTGAGATTATTACAAGCGTTCTAACCGAGCGTGGAGTCGTTGGACGCTTTGGCGGAGACGAATTTATGATTTTCTTTGAAAATGTATCTAATGAAGAGGATTTGAGAAGAATCATGTCCACCGTTAACAAGCATATTAACTGGGCTTTTAACAACTCCAAGGAGGGTTTAACCGTAACTACCTCCTGTGGTATCGCCAAATTCCCGGATGATGGCTTAACCTATGAGGAATTATTCCAAAAGGCTGACCACTCCCTTTACATAGCTAAGGCGAAAGGAAAGAACCGCTATATTATCTACGACAAGAACAAGCACGGTGCCGTTAAAACGGAAGAGGCCTCTAACCATAAGCTTGGTATCAAGGCTTCCATGGGCGAAGACAAGAAAGCAATTGCACTTTCGGAAATGATTCTTGGTTTACACCGCGACGGAACCAACGCACTTATGTGCACGCTGGACCAGATGCGTGATTATTTTGATATCGACGGAATTGCCATTTATATAGGTCCTGCGCTTGAGCGTACCTATGCACTTGGAAAATATATCAATCCTATCAAGAAGCTGAGCTTCATGTTTGATTCGGATTATCAGGAATTCTTTAATGAACAGGGAATATTCACAGAGAATATCAACCGCTTGGAGTTGAAAGTCCCTGAAGCCTTCCGACAGTACGAGCTTCAGGAAACAAAGAAAATCATCCAGTGTGTCCATTACACCAATGGCATTCCGGATGCAGTCGTATCCTTTGACTTCTTCAATCGTTCTCCTAAGTCCGGTGCTACCGATTTGGGATTTATCACGATTATTGGACGTCTCTTGGCTGAGGTTGCAGCAGACAGTCTAAAATAAGAATGTACCGTTAAGCGGATGTCAAAACGCCCACAGATTAGATTCTGCACTAATCTGCGGGCGTTATTTTATACCAAGCTATCATTCTGCCATGAGCTTCTTATTTGCTGCTTTCTCCTGATGCAACAACTTATAGATTTCCTCTGTTGCCAAGCGTGCCTTGGCTACCACATCTCTATTCGTCTTCGGAAAACAATAATAGAGAGCATTATGATCTCCTATTCCAATAACATCTCCCAACTGATACCAGTAGAAATCCGCATTCAAGGTGTAGGATGATTTTGCCTTCTGTATGTAATCCAATGCCCCCTCACAGCCTGTCAGATGAAAACCGTCCATTGTATGCTTAAGCAAACCTTCTCCAACACGATAGATACTCTTAGAGTTCACAAGCATACAAATATCCACCGGCAGCTCCATATGATAAATACCTTCCAAAATCTCCTTGCGCACACACTCTCTTTCCCAACGGTACCAGTCCGGAATATGCGAAAATTCTGTTTCTCCATTCACTGCCTTAATATGTCCAAACTCTGTCAGTTCATACTGCTTACCGCAATGACCGCACGAAATCATGGTTCCATTACCACGCATATGCTCTTCCGAAAGACATGCCGGACATTTATACAATAATCTGTTTAGGAAATCCGCTCTAAATTTCTCTCGAATACGAACCTTATTCTCCTGCTGCCACTTAAAGTTATCAAAAGAAAAGCACTGTTGTATCACTTCGTTGATTTCTGATACCGTCTTCTGCCCCACCTCCTCAGGAGACAAGACATACTCAACCTTCGCCGTTACCTTTACCCTGCGTTTTTGCAGATTGTTATATAACGGGTCCTTGCTATATGCGCCGTAGGTCGTTATCATCACTACCGGTACTCCCAGCAGCTTCACACATTTGCCAAGGACATCAGGAAGCACTGTCGAGGTTCCATCAAAGCTATATCCTGCCTCAGGATACATCAACACCGAGGACTTCAGTGTCTTCAGCGCATACACCATATCCTTTACCAGCACAGAATCTGTCACAAACTTCCTTGTCGGAATACAGCCAATCAGTCTCATCAACCATTCCTTACCGAGCAAACCGTCTGTTGTACATATGATATTTAACGGTCTTGGTCCCATGACCGCCTCTGCAATCTCCAAATCCACAAAACTGGAATGATTCATCAAAATCAGACAAGGCTCATCCTTACCAAGCTTCTCCATGCCAATACGTTGACACTTGAATCCATCAAAAATAAGCATCACTGAAGAAACCAACTTCAGGAGTACCCTTATCGGAAGTATCGGCTTTATCGGCTTACGGTGCCTTGGACGCTTCAGTGCCATCACTTCCCCGTAGCTCTTTATTTTCACCTTTGTTCTCACTCTATCCCCTTACCTTTCTGTTTATCAGAAATGACTAGCACTTCTATCTGTAGTCTTCTATCGAAAGATTCCTCGTTTTCATCATACCATTATTCAGTATATTTGACAAAAAGAATATACAAAAAGCCTGCCGGAATTCTTTTCCAATTCCGACAAGCCCTTATACAGATGCCTTGTTCTGATTATCTGTTTACACAAAATGCGTTCATGCCCGGATATACCGCTGACGCACCAAGCTCCTCTTCAATTCTAAGAAGCTGATTGTACTTTGCCACACGTTCTGTTCTGCTTGGTGCACCGGTCTTAATCTGACAGGTATTTAATGCCACTGCCAAATCTGCAATTGTAGTATCCTCTGTCTCACCCGAGCGATGAGAAGAAATCGCTGTATAGCCCGCCTTATGAGCCATCTTAATCGCCTCTAAGGTCTCTGATACAGAGCCAATCTGATTGAGCTTAATCAGGATGGAATTACCTGCCTTGCACTCGATACCCCGAGAAAGCCTCTCCGTATTTGTTACGAATAAGTCATCACCTACAAGCTGAACCTTATCACCAAGCTCTCTTGTTAGCTCCTGCCAGCCTTCCCAATCCTCTTCATCAAGCGCATCTTCAATAGAGATAATCGGATACTTTTCAACCAACTGCTTCCAGTGTGCAATCAGCTCAGAAGACGTGAACTTTGTCCCTGCCTTAGGCAACACGTACTCACCCTTCTTAGAACCCTTCCACTCACTGGAAGCTGCATCCATATCAATCATGAAGTCCTTGCCGGGTTCATAGCCCGCATTCTTAACAGCCTCTAAAATATACTGAATCGCCTCCTCATCACTGGCAAGGTCCGGCGCAAATCCTCCCTCATCACCTACAGATGTAGCAAGTCCCTTAGACTTTAATAATGCGGCTAACGCATGGAATACCTCCGCACACCAACGAAGTGCTTCCTTGAAGCTGTCCGCCCCCACCGGCATAATCATAAACTCCTGTACATCGACTGTATTTGCCGCATGTGCTCCACCATTTAAAATATTCATCATAGGAACAGGTAAACGATTCGCATTTACACCGCCAAGAAAGCGATATAAAGGCATATCCAATGCCTGTGCTGCTGCTCTGCATACTGCAATCGAAACTGCAAGAATTGCATTTGCACCCAGCTTAGACTTGTCCTTTGTTCCATCAGCTTCAATCATCGCCTTATCGATTGCATAGATATCAGAGGCATCCATTCCTACAATCGTATCGTTAATGATTGTGTTAATATTATCAACTGCCTTACTGACACCCTTACCTAAATATCTTGATTTATCACCATCTCTAAGCTCTAACGCTTCAAACTCACCTGTAGACGCTCCACTTGGCGCTGTACCTCTTGCTACCGTTCCGTCCACCAGTGTAACCTCTGCCTCAACCGTTGGATTTCCTCTGGAATCCATGATTTCTCTACCAATTACCTTCTCAATCTGCAAATAATTCATTTCTACTCTTTTCCTTTCCCGGCATTACTCCCTTAATCCGTATCATGATATGTTTTAGCAATAAGAAGTATGAACATTTTTTCGAAAACCTAAACACACTCATCTCAACTTCTATATTAATAACCATGCCCCTTTCCATAACCTGCGAACTTTGGGCCGCAGGCACAAATTCGCGTGTGAAAAATTTATTTTTCACACTATTCTCCCTTTTTGAACACATTTCTTTTTCTACACAAAGAGCACTTTCGTGTCTCAGATGTTGCTTGTTATTCCATCTAATTGACTGACTTTTTTAAGAGTAGTAAAATAATACTGTATGGGGAGTATACATTCATGCACCTGGAGGTATACGAAATGAATATTACAAATCAAATGATTCAACATATCAGGAGCATCGGAATTGCCATCTTTTTATTTGCAATCCTTCTTGTACAGACAAATTTTGATGTTTATGCTGCTTCCTACACGGTATCCGAGACAAATGCTACCTTATATACTGTAGAGCAGACAATCTGCTATGTTGATGCCGATGAACAATCACAGGCAGTTACAGTATTAGATATCGGTCTTCCGATTCAGGTAACAGGCATTACTTCTAACGGTTGGTTTAGAATTGAGTTGGGTGGAACTTACTACGTCAAAGGAACTGCTCTTGGTGCTATTGAGCAAGAACCTGTTACCACACCGACTTATACACCTCCTGTTTATCAGGACGCTTATATTGTTACCGTTAATTCTATTGCGGAAGCACAAGCTGCAGTCTTTACCGGATTGCAGTTACATGCCGGCTATATAGAAATTACCATACCTTATATTCCGGATGATGTACGAACCAACAAACTATTTAACTATGCACTTAACATCAGAACCTATTCTCATGCAAGTGCACCCGGTGCAGGGATTTCCTATAAAGTGGGTTACGGTAGAAGTTCCAATGGTTCCAAAACCCGATATTTAATGACTGTAGACTACTACAGCACCATTGAAGAAGAAATGTTAACAGACGCCATGATAGAGCAGCTGCTCCCTACCTACAATGTCGGCAGCGATTACGATAAGATAAAAGCTGTTCATGACTTTATCTGCAATCAAAACGTGTACTCATACGAAACCGCTAATGAAGTACCGGGATACGATTTTGCCTCAGCTTATGATGTTTTATTCCACGGACAGTCTGTGTGCTCCGGATATGCCTTAACCTTCCAGCGTTTTATGGATAGAATGAATATCCCATGCTATTGCTACGTCACACGCGTAAATGGTATAGGCCATATGCTTAATATTGTTCAATTAGATGGACAATGGTATACAGTAGACTGTACGCATGATGACCAAAAACAAGGATTTGCCTATACTTATTTTCTTAAAGGACAGTCCCGTTTCGGCGAACAGATTGCGAAGCAGGGAATTCTGCTAAGTCCTACAGATTATAAGAGACCATATTAATATTTTCACATATAGATACGATTTGATGATGTGAAATACATAATATCCCCCGACATGAAATCTTTATGTTGGGGGATTTTTGACATCTCCTTCAATGCTTGTTATACTTTTCGTGAAATAAGAAATTGCTCTAAACAGCATTGCTTTTATGATATTGGAAAGGATATTTTTCATGAAAACACTTTATGTATCCGACTTAGACGGAACGCTCCTAAGAAGCGATGAGCGTACCTCAGACTATACCAACCAAAAGTTAAATGAACTTACCAAACAGGGTATGCTCTTTTCCTATGCCACTGCCCGTTCTCTGATTACGGCACGCAAGGCTACCGTAGGATTGAATGCCAAGATACCGCTTATTGTGTATAATGGTTCATTTATCGTTGACAATGCCACGGGCGAATTACTGCTATCCAACTTCTTTGATACAGATATTCGCGAAACCTTGCAGGATTTGCTGGCACATGACATTTATCCTTTGGTTTATTCCTACAAGGATTCTGTGGAACGTTTTTCTTTTATTCCCGATAAATGTTCCCGGGGACTTACAGACTTCTTAAACACACGTAAGGGCGACCCGCGTACACATATTGTATCTTCAGAAGAAGAGTTGTTTGATGGCGAAATCTTCTATATGACCTGCATAGATGAAGAAGAAAAGCTGAAGCCCTTCTATGAAAAATATAAGGATAAATACCACTGCATCTTTGCACGTGATATCTATAGCAATGAACAATGGCTGGAGTTCTTACCCGTAACTGCCTCCAAAGCAAACGCAATTAATCAATTAAAAGAATATCTTGGCTGTGATCGTGTGGTTGCTTTCGGTGACGGCAAGAATGACATTTCCATGTTTGAAATCGCTGACGAATGCTATGCTGTTGAGAATGCCGCACCCGAGTTAAAGGCACTGGCAACAGGGATTATTGGAAGCAATAATGAGGATAGTGTGGTGAAGTGGTTAGAAAATGATTTTCTTAAAACCAGTAAAAGCGGTGCATCTCAGCGTGTAGACAAAGTTTGAAATAAAAATAGCAATGCATATTACTTATAAAATGCATTGGCTACTATAATTTTAAGGTAATTAAACTATTATACAAACCGAAACTTTGCGTCGTGAGTTATGCTTGTACAGTTTAAGAATAATCAAAAGTACAAGTATATATTTCTTGAAAACATATTGGGCTATTTCTTAAATAGAACAAGCATATGACCCATGACTGGGTCATTAGACAATATAAATTAAATGTGACCCAATTAATTGGGCCATAATTAGCACATTCTGCTTTATGACCCAATTATATTTCAATTGGATATCTATTTTCACTTATATGCAGTCCAAGACCCATTTTCGCCTAAAAAAATGGGTCTTTTCATATTTATGATGCTACAATGACCCAAACAGCCTCTGCATAATATTTCAATCAGTATACAAAGGCTACCTTTAATATTCACTTTGTATAGTTGTTGAATTCCTTAACAAAAGCATATATTTCTGAGATATTTAGGACTTTTTTTTCACTTATCAGTAGCATCTTAGCCAGTTTCTTTAAATTCATACATGCAAAAGTAAAGCCAAGAAGATGGCTAGAGCATGGCGCAATGTCGTAGTAGCAAGAGAAAACAGAGTTAGGCTACGGTGGGATAATGTCAACTATTTGGTTTTAGAGGTTCTCTTAAAAAGATAGACACAGAAAAAACTGTGCTCTAGTTTAAGTATAACAAAAACAACACTGGATAGTAACAAAAAGTTTGGCTTGTGAGTGTTGAAACACATATATTATTGACAAAATGTAAAGAAAAAGGTATACTGTGAAATGTTTTTTTGATATAAATGGACAAAACGTTTGAAAAATAATATCAGTAAGAGAATTGTAAAGTATTGGGAGGAACTATAGGTGTTTGAGTATAAGATTTCAGAATATTGTGATGCTGTCTTATTATTGCAAGCACTAGAGCATTTGTGTGAAATTGATTTGGATATTATTAATATTAGTTTAAGCGTTACAAATTATAATTATCGAGAACAATTCAATAAGGTTATCGAAAGATTACATATGCAAGGAAAAATAATCAATATATCAGTTAGAAATGGGCAACAAATTAGTTTTCCAGCAGATGTTCCAAATTGTTATGGAATAATTGGTAACGATATAATTGATAAAAAATATGAATATTATCCAAACGAATCTATTCAAATTCATTCAAATATGTATCCAGAATTTGTGCCAACAATCAACGGAAAGAGACAGTGGTTTGGCGGAAATAGTAAGGCAACAGCTATGATGTCTGGTATTATGGGGAGATGGATTCAAAACGAAGACAATAAAGTTGCAAGGATTGAGACGAATCTTAGAAATAGTGTTGATAGTGTAAAAAAGCATTCTAAGCAAAAAGAAATCGATAAAAGCGATAGGGAAATGGTTTTTGGAAAGATATCAAAAACATTAGAAAAATATTATCGTAATGATACTTTGTCATATGATTCATGTTTTTGGAACGGTAAGGAATGTTATATTACAGATTTGTACGAATTGCTTTTAGAATTACAAGATATTTTACAGATTGAGTTGGTTAGTAAAATAATAACATATGAAGATATGAGTTCCTGTGATAGGTTTATTAAATATTTATGCCCATTGTTACGAGAAGGATAGGAGTGAACAAATATGATAGCACAGATGCGTGGAATAAAAAAGTATTTTGGAAATGGTGAAACTCAGGTAAAGGCACTAGATGGAGTTGATTTTGAAATCGAAAAGGGAGAATTTGTTGCGATTTTAGGAACATCCGGAAGTGGAAAAAGTACTTTTTTAAATCTGTTAGGTGGATTAGATAAATCTTCTGAGGGAAAGGTTATTGTTGATAATAATGATTTGAATGAAATGACGGAAGATCAGATTACCGAATTTAGAAGAAAACGTATCGGATTTGTGTTTCAAGACTATAATCTAATCCCTGTTTTGTCTGTATACGAAAACATTGTGTTACCGATAAGATTGGATGGTAAAAAAGAGGATAACGCATATGTTGAAGAAATAATAAACTTATTAGGAATAAGTGATAAAAAAGATTGCCTGCCACATCAGTTATCAGGTGGTCAGCAACAACGCGTAGCTATTGCAAGAGCTATGGCTAGTAAACCAGCTATTATCTTGGCGGATGAGCCGACGGGCAATTTGGATTCTGAGTCTACTTCACAGGTAATGGAATTACTGAAACAATCAGCAGAACAATATCAACAGACAATTGTTTTTATTACGCATAATGAAAGTTTGACTTCATATTGTAGTCGAGTTTTATATATGAAAGATGGCAGGCTCACTGAATTAAAAAGCAGGAGGTAACAAAGGTGGAGCACAATAAGATATCAGCTGAAACTCTTAAAGAATTGTCCAAAAAGATTGGCCAAAAGAATAAACATAGAAATCGTATTATTGCAATAGCTATTATATTAACGACCATGTTAATTACAATTGTGTTTACAACAGCGTTCTCTTTGCAATCATTTTTACAACAACAATCTCTTAAAGAGATTGGAACATATGCAGAAGCTTGTTATAAAACAATTACATTAGATGAATATGAAGTTTTGTTGAAAAATGGATTATTCGATGACATTTCCTATACAATATACATTGGAAATGGGTCAGCTGATGTATTCTCGAATCATGTTGTTGAGTTCCGATATACTGATGAAAAAGCTGCAAAATGGAATTTTTGCGAATTAGAATCAGGGCATTTTCCGCAAGATAGAAACGAAATAGTAATAGATAATCTGTTTATGAATTACGTGGGTAAAGATTATCAAATTGGAGATTTAGCATCTGTTGAAATAGAAATAAACAAACAAATTAGAACTTATGAGTTTGTTGTTTCGGGAATATATAATGGAAACAATGTCACAGGTGTATCAATGGTTTATGTCTCTTATGCATTCGCAGAGGAAGTGCTGGACAATGCAGGATCAATTGATGACACCGATTGCGGATCGGTTGACGTATTTTGCAGGCTTGATGGTATAGATGGCGCTTATGAGTATTTATTGGACGGTTGGAGAAAAAGTGGATTGTCAGGAGTGCCGGCCATTGGAGTTAATTGGGTTTTGGAGAACCAGAGTTTGGGTGTAACAGGTATTGCTCTAGTCGGTGTTGTTGTATTAATAATAATGATTGCCGGATATTTGATGATATATAATATTTTCTATATATCAATTGTGAATGATATGCAGTTTTATGGCAGATTAAAGTTGATAGGAATGCAGAATTGGCAAATTCGTAGATTACTAGGTTATGAAGTTGTGAGATTGTGCATGAGTAGTATTCCTGTAGGTTTGTTGCTTGGCTGGGCAATTGGAACTAAGTCATTACCTGTTTTTCTAAAATTGATGAGTATTTCTGCAAGCAACGTACAGACATTCTATCCTCTTGTTTTTGTATACAGTTTATTTTTTGTATTGTTTACTGTATATATTTCAATGCGAAAGCCTTTAAAACTCTTAAAAGAAATACAACCTATTGAAACGGTAAAATATTTAGGAGGGATGAATTTAAGAAAAGGAATTCATGCGAAAGAAAGTTTTTCTATAGCAACATTTGCATATCGAAACATAAACAGAAATAGGAAGAAATCTATATTACTTATTGCAAGTTTGACATTAGTTATGACGCTTTTTGTCATTTCGGCTAATTTGGTTAATAGTGTGAATTTTGAAAAGTTTTTTGAGAACGCAATTCCTAATGATATTTACATAGGTAGTTCAAAGTTTCTACAGGATGGAGAAGTAGAAGCGCTTAGCAATGATTTTGTAGATAGTTGTTGTTCGCTACAAGGGGTTAATAGCAGTTCTAGATACTATATGAGAACGACTTTGCATTTTTTGTCGGCAGAAGCAATGCAAGAATTAGAAAGTGCTTATGAGAGAAATGTCTTTGAGAGTGATGAAATAAGCGATTTCATAGAAATATTATTATTTAGGCCAAGTGCGGTGGGAACAGAAATACGTTATTACTTTGAAGAACAAGAAGTGTCCAAATTAGATGTGTTGGAGGGCGAAATCGATTACAACAAATTGCAGCAAGGAGATTATGTGATTGTATGTAATAGAATAGGTGAAACTGATGGAACAAGTATTTATCACGCGGGAGACAAAATAACACTGTATGATTGGAATGAGAATTCGGGTGTAACAAAACTCTCTGATGGTAGCATAGAATATCATGATTTGGGTGAAGAAGAATATATTGTTATGGCTGTTGTGGAAGCAAAGGATTCCATTATGAACTACAATAATGGATATATTCTCAATTCGATTATGCCGGCAGAAAAAGCAAAAGAAGACAATAGTGCTTTGCTGTATAGCGTTGGACTTGATGTGGATAATATTCCAGAAACGACATTAAGAATAGACGAACTGAGTAAGTCTAATGGAATTGATGTCGAATATATAACAATGTATGAGAAAAAACAAGAGTATTCTAACTTGCGATTGGTATTTGTTATGATGGCGGGTGGAATTACAATGATTATTGCAATTATGTCAATTATCAATTTCTTAAATCAATGTATTACAGGTGTAATCGAACGTAAAAAGGAATTAAGAACACTACATTCAATTGGAATGACAGACAAGCAGATAGTTACCATGTTAGAGTTGGAAAATGGTTATTTGTTACTGTTTTCGATTATAGTGGGATATATTATTGGTACATTTGTTAGTGCAGCGTTATTCCGAAATTTACAGCCATATTTGAAATGGTTAGTTTACAGAAATGTAATATGGCCTGTAGTTTTATTGATTGTAATTTTGGGCGCATTGATTAAGTGTTTTACTGGTAAAATATATCATACATTAAAGGAAACATTTTAAATGATGAGCGTAGTGAATTTCAGATTTGGCAAAGATTTATTTAAAAATAGGATAAAAGATGGAGCTGCTATGCTTAATCTTTTATCCTATTACTTAGTTAAAGTTGGAATATAAGTTGTAGAGTTGTATACGAGACCCGTACGTACGGGTCAATGGGAAGGACGAGAAATTCATTCTCCCTCTACTCTGTTATGCTTCTAAAAGCATTTCCATTTCTTTAATCAGACTTCTAAAGAGCTTCAATGCTTCTTCGATAGGAGTCTTAGTAGACATATCAACACCGGCATCCTTTAGGATGGAAACAGGATCCTTAGAGCATCCGGCGCTGAGGAAGTTTTCTTTATAGGCTTTTACAGCAGGCTCACCCTCTGATAGAATCTTCTGTGAAAGTGCAATGGCAGCTGAGAAGCCTGTTGCATACTGATATACATAGAAGTTGTAGTAGAAGTGAGGGATTCTAGCCCACTCTAGGTCAATATATTCATCATGAACCACTTCCTTGCCAAAGTATAAATCAATTAAGTCGTGGTATACTTTACTTGCTGATTCCGCATTGATGCTTTCACCTTTTTGGCACATTTCGCTCATCTTCAATTCAAATTCCGCAAACATAGTCTGGCGGTAAAGTGTTGCCCTGAACTGTTCCAGAAAGTGATTAATCAGATAAGCACGTTCCAATTTATCTGTTGTCTTTGATAAGAGATACTGCATGAGTAAGGCTTCATTACAGGTAGAAGCAACTTCTGCAACAAAGATAACATAGTCAGAGTCAATAACAGGCTGATTCTGATTGGAAAGATAAGAATGAAGAGCATGACCCATCTCATGAGCAGTAGTAAATTCACTGTTCAAATTCTCCTTATAGTTCAGTAAGACATACGGATGCTTTCTTGCACCGGCAGAATAAGCACCGCTTCGCTTACCCACGTTCTCATAAATATCAATCCAGCGATTGTTGAAGCCTTCGTCTAAGATTGAAATATAATCATCTCCTAGTACCTTGAGCGCCTCGCGGATATTTTCCTTAGCTTCTAAAAACGGAATCTTGCGTTCAGCATCACTGACTACTGGTACATATAAGTCGTACATATGCAGTTCATCCAGCTTTAACAGCTTCTTACGAAGGGCAACATAGTCGTACATGGCGTCCATATTTTCATGAACTGTTTCAATCAGATTGTAATATACCTTTGTATCTACGTTCGTGTTGTCTAAGGCGGCTTCAAGTGCAGAGCGATAGTGTCTCATATCTGCTCTGAACTGTAGCTGCTTCATTTGTGCACAAAGAAGGGCTGCAGAGGTATTTTTAACACCGGCATAGGATTTGTAAAGAGAGTCAAATGCGGCTCTTCTTACATTTCTGTCGCTATTATGCAGGAGCGGAATAAAGCTTGCATGGGAAACCGGTAAATGATTTCCTTCGATATCAATGACATCCTCAAAGGTCATATCTGCATTGTTGAGCAGTCCGTATACATCCTGAGGTGCTCGCATAATCTCTCCAGCGGCAGCCATAATCTTTTCTTCTTCATTACTTAAAATATGTGCTTTCTTACGACGAAGGTCATCCAGATAACGTCTGTAGACCTCGAGTTCTGGCTTCTCTGCGTAGAAGGCTTGTAAAATCTCATCAGGTATAGCAATCATCTCAGGTTCTGCAAAAGAAAAGGCAGAAGAGATGCTTGTATAGAGTCCCATTGTCTGGCTTTTAAAGCCTTGATAATAGGTATTCTTGGTGTCTTCGTCAGCCTTACGAAGAGCGTAGCATGCGAAGCTGTCAAGACGGACGGATAAGTCATCCTGAAATGTTAGAAAGGATAAGAGCTGTGTAGCATTTTTTCCCAAGGTACCTTGATAGGCTTCAATAGAAGGTAAGATTTCCCTAAGGGTGTTTAGCTCTGCCTGCCATGCTTCATCACTTTCAAATAAATCCTCCAGCGCCCAGGTGTCTTCAACAGGGAGTTCACTTCGGGTTGGAATGGTAGTTTGTACTGATTCACTCATGTATTTTCCTCCTTACACAGGTTATTTGACGAACATTGTTTGTTGACATAAGACTATCATTTTTCCTTCTTTTATGCAATAATGATAATATTCAGAGCCATGTGAAATGGCTCTGAATATTATCATTATTGCATAAAATGGGGTATTAGTATGGGGCTTAAATTTTATATTGGTGCATCGGGAGCGGGCAAAAGTCATCGTTTATATAAAGAGATTATAGAGCAGGCGGATGCTCATAAGAGCAGGAACTATCTGATTGTAGTGCCTGACCAGTTTACCATGCAGACACAGCTGGATGTGGTAAAGATGCATCCAAGACACGGAATTATGAATATCGATGTATTGAGCTTCGGACGCCTGACCCACAGAATCTTTGAAGAGGTCGGTGGGAATGACAAGCCTGTACTGGATGATACGGGAAAGAGTCTTGTACTTCGTAAGGTTGCAGCAGCCAAAGAGGAAGAGCTGACGGTTATGAAACGCAATGTAAAGAAGCTAGGCTATATCCATGAGGTGAAGTCTGCCCTTTCGGAATTTATGCAGTACGGATTAAGTACACGGGATGTAAGTGTGCTGACTGAGTATGCATCCGGGAGAGGTGCATTGCAGTATAAGCTAAAGGACTTACAAGTATTGTATGATGGATTTTTGGAGTTTATTCAGGAGAAATATATTACCACGGAGGAAACACTGGATTTTCTAAGGAGTGTTCTCCACCGTTCAAGAGTAGTGAGAGACAGTGTGATTGTATTTGATGGCTTTACCGGCTTTACGCCTGTGCAGAATAAGGTGATACAGGAGCTGATGACGCTGGCGTCAGAGGTTATTGTGACGGTAACAATGGATGCAAGGGAGCAGGCGTATGAGTTAGATGGGGAACAGAAGCTGTTTCATTTAAGTAAGAAGACCATTCATGATTTGGAGCGCATGGCAAAGGAAGCAGGAGTAGAGAGAGACCGCACACAGGATGTGGTGATTCGAGAGGAAAGTGTGTATCGTTATCGCGAGAATGAGGCGATGGCACATTTGGAGAGAGAGCTGTTTCGATATCCATATCATGCCTATGAAAAGGAGCAGGAAGCGATTCGTATTTTTGAGGCATCGAATCCAAGAGAAGAGATGCGTCAGTTATGCTTGGAGATTCAGGAGCTGATACGAACCAAGGAGTATTGCTATCGTGATATAGCAATCGTAACAGGGGATTTAGAGAGATATGCCTTCGTAGCAAGAGAGCAGTTTGAAAGCTTTCAGATACCGTATTTTATAGACCAGACCAATAAGCTGGTCTTAAATCCGTTCATAGAATTTATTAGAAGTGCCCTGCTGGTGGTTATGCAGGAGTATTCTTATGAGGCAGTTTTCCACTTTCTTCGCTGTGGTTTGGCGGGAATTGATGCAGATTTGGTGGATAAGCTGGAGAATTATATCCTGACGATGGGGATAAGAGGACGAAAGGCGTGGACGAATAAGTTTACCAGACGATTGGGTAAGCAGGAGGAGGAAGCTGCCCAGTTGGAGGAGCTGAATGAAATCCGAGAGAGGATTGTTGCCATGCTGGAGCCTTTGATGATAAAAGAGGCAACAGGTGAGGTGTTTGTCAGAGCTTTATATGATTTTATTGTGAATGCAGGAATTGAAGAAGGCCTGCTTGATTATGCTACACATTTTGAGGCTATGGGGGATTTAGTAAAGGCAAAGGAATATGAGCAGATATACCGATTGGTGATGGAGCTTTTGGACCAGATTGCAGGGCTGATTGGTGATGAAACCATGAAGATTAAGGAGTTTGCAGATATATTGGATGCAGGCTTTGCAGAGATTAAGGTGGGAGCGATTCCCCAGACTGTAGATAAGGTGGTATTGGGTGATATTGAGAGAACACGTTTATGTGAGGTAAAGGTTCTTTTCTTTGTAGGAGTGAATGATGGCATTATTCCCAAGAGTGGTGGAAATGGCGGTATTATTTCGGATATCGATAGAGAGTTCCTACAGGAGTCGGAGTTTGAGCTTGCACCGACGCCAAGGCAGAAGATGTACATTCAGCGTTTGTATCTGTACATGAATATGACAAAGCCTACCAAGAGTCTGTACCTGTCTTATTCTAAGGTGGATAATGAGGGAAAAAGTATCAGACCGGCATATCTCATTGACACAGTGCGCAAGCTGTTTCCGAAGCTGGAGATAGAAGTGCCACAGATTCGCCCTGCTGTAGAGCAGCTGGGAACTATGCCGGATGCTTTGGAGTATTTGGTGAGATTGCTACGAAGCTATGCTGCGGAGCAGATCGGTGAGGACAAGCAGCTGTTTATGACGCTGTATGATATTTACGGAAGTGATGCGCAGTATACACAGATTATGGAACAGCTTAGAGAAGCTGCCTTCTTCCACTATGAGAATATACGTCTGCCTAAGGAAGTAGCAAGACTTCTGTATGGGCAGATATTGAAAAATAGCGTTAGCCGCTTAGAACGGTTTGCTTCCTGTGCCTATTCTCATTTCCTACAGTATGGTCTTGCGTTAAGTGAGAGAGAGAAGTACAGCTTTGAGAGCGTGGATATGGGAAATGTGTTCCATGCGGTATTGGAAGAGTTTGGGGATAAGCTGTTAGAGGAAGGCTACACATGGTTTGATTTCCCGAAGGAAGTGGGAGAGAGACTTGTAGCAGAGACGTTAGAAAGCTATGCTACCGGCTATGGAGAAACTGTGCTTTACAGTAGTAAAAGAAATGAATATATGATTACCAGAATGCAGCGCATTTTAAATAGAACAGTGCAGACTCTACAGTATCAGCTGAGTCAGGGAGCGTTTCGACCTGAGAATTTTGAGATGTCCTTCCAGATGGCATCGGATTTGGAGTCTGTGAATATTACGCTTTCTGAGGAGGAGCGTATGCATCTGATTGGTCGAATTGACCGTGTAGATACCTGTGAGCAGAATGATAAGATCTATGTGAAGGTAATTGATTATAAATCAGGCACAAGGAAATTTGACCTTGCGGCATTATACTATGGCTTGCAGCTACAGCTGGTAGTCTATATGAATGCGGCAGTGGAAACACAGAAGCAGAAGCATCCGGATAAGGAGATTGTTCCGGCGGCTATGCTTTATTATCATGTCAATGACCCGATGACGGATGTGGAGAAGGGCAATCCTGACCCGCAGGAGATACAGAATGCTATTTTAGAAGAACTGAAAATGACAGGTATGGTAAGTGATGACGAAACGGTTATAGGACTATTGGATAAGGAATTTGAAGATAAATCAAAGATTCTTCCGGTGGCAAAGAAGAAGGATGGAAGCTTTACCGCTACATCTTCAGTACTTTCCAAGGAAGAGTTTGGTGTTGTATCCGACTATGTAAATCACAAGATTCGAGAGCTTGGAAGCTCAATGCTTGCAGGTGAGATTGCGCTGAATCCTTATGAGCAGAGTAAGGGAAATGCTTGTACGTATTGTGCATATAAGAGTGTATGCGGCTTTGATAGAAAGCTAGGTGCAGGACTGATTCGAGAGCTGGAGGAGCTGAATCAGGAGAGTGCCATGGAGAAGATAAAGGAAGAGTTAAGGGAGGGGGATGAGTAATGGGCGTTAAGTTTACACCTGACCAGCAGCGTGTTATTGATACAAGAGAACGTAATATATTAGTCTCAGCGGCCGCAGGCTCCGGTAAGACGGCAGTGCTGGTTGAGCGTATTATTCAGAAGATATGTGATGACAACAAACCTGTTGATATTGACCGGCTGCTGATTGTGACCTTTACCTCAGCGGCGGCAGCACAGATGCGTGAGCGTATTAGTAAGGCGGTTATGAAGAAGCTGGAGGAACAGCCGGAGAATGAGCATTTACAGAAGCAGTCAGCATTGATTCATAATGCGCAGATTACTACGATTGACTCTTTTTGTCTTTTTGTAATTCGTAATAATTTTAATGAAATAGGCTTAGACCCGGGATTTCGAGTGGCGGATGAAGGTGAAATTAAGCTTTTAGAAAGTGATATATTAGCTTCGCTTCTAGAGGATTCCTTTGCACAGGCATCAGAACGTTTTCTGCGATTTGTAGAGTGTTATAGCACAGGTAAGGGTGAAAAAAAGATAGAAGAAGCGATTCTAAGATTATATCATTTTGCCATGAGTTATCCTTTCCCGGAGGAGTGGCTGTTAGAGAGAAAGCAGGATTATTTATTGGAGAGCTTGGAGGAGTTGCCTCGTAAGCCATGGTTTCAGGGGGCAATGAGTTATCTTCACACAGTGTTGGGTGAATGTTTGAGCCGTTTACATCAAGGACTTGCCTTGGCTGAGAGTATGCATGGACCGATTCAGTATCGTGAGAATCTGATTGCGGATATAGAGTTAATTGAAAAGCTACAAAAGGCAGAAGGCTATCAGGAGCTTTTTGATTTATTTACCTATCAGAGCTTTGGACGACTTTCTACGAAGAAGGGGGAGGATGTGGACCCGACGATGAAGGAGGTTGTAAAGGCACTTCGAGATGAGGTGAAGTCAACTGTAGCAGATTTGAAGAAGACATTATTCCAGCTTTCGCCTGAGGTAGCGGTAGAGGATATGGCGTGGTGTCAGGAGGTTGTCGAGGAGCTGGTTGACCTGACTTTAGCTTTTAAGGAGCGTCTGGATGCTGCCAAGCGTGATAAGAATTTGGTGGATTTCTCGGATATGGAGCATTTTGCATTACAGATTCTATTGGAGCGTGATGAGGATGGCGGGATAGTGCTTCGTGAGACTGCGAAAGCCTTTCAACAGCACTTTGAGGAAATTATGATTGATGAGTATCAGGATTCCAACGAGGTACAGGAACTGTTGCTTCGCAGTATTTCGGGTGAGAGCATTGGGAATTATAATCGCTTTATGGTAGGTGATGTAAAGCAGAGTATTTATAAGTTCCGTTTGGCAAGACCTGAGATTTTTATGGAAAAATATAATACCTATGCGCAGGACGATAAGGAAAAGGTGCGTATTGACCTTAGTATGAATTTCAGAAGCCGTAGGGAGGTTACGGATAGTACTAATTTTATTTGTAGTCAGGTTATGAAGCGAGAGGTTGGCAATGTAGAGTATGATGAAGCTGCGGCATTGTATGTAGGTGCATCTTATCCTGGTGAGGAGGAGCTTCGGGAATTTTATTCTGACGGACAGGAAGTGCCTTCTAATTTGGAACACTTATATCAGACAGAGCTTTTTATTACCACACAGGAGGAAGATGTAAGGTCTGAAAAAGAAGCTGAGGCATATATGGTAGCAAGACGCATCAAAGAGCTGATAGGAAAATTCCCTGTGAAGGATGATGAAACAGGGAAGCTTCGTCCGGCAAGATATTCGGACATTGTTATTTTGTTCCGCGCCACTGCAGGCTGGGATGAGGAGTTTCGTAAGGTGCTGACTGAACAGGGAATCCCGGTGCATGTGACCAGTAAAACAGGATATTTTGAAACGCTTGAGATACAAGGTGTTGTAAATCTTTTGAAGGTACTGGATAATCCTTTGCAGGACATTCCTTTCTATGGTGTGTTGAAGCTTCCGTGCTTCCATCTGACAGAGGATGAGATTGCCAGAGTCCGTTGTGCGGGAGAGAGGGATAAGTCTCTGTCGCTTTGGGAACAGGTACGAGGCTACAGTTCGTGTGAGGGAGCAGACTCTGAGTTGGCAGAGAGGCTGGCGAAGGTAGTTGAGTTGATTCAGAGCTTCCGTAAGAGAGTTTCGTATACTACGATTAAGGAGCTGATTAAACAGCTTTTGGCAGAGACCGGATATCGTTTGTATGTCAGTGCACTTCCGGGCGGTGAGCAAAGAAATGCTAATATTGAGCTGTTATTAGAGAAGGCAGGCGCTTTTGAGAAGACAAGCTTTTATGGGCTGTTTCATTTTATTCGATATTTGGAAACCATTCAGGAGCAGGAGGTTGACTTCGGAGAGGCGAATATTTTAGATGAGAACGCGGATGTTGTGCGTATTATGACCATTCACAAGAGTAAGGGATTAGAGTTTCCGATTTGTTTTGTGTCGGGTATGGCAAAGCAGTTTAATCTTATGGATGTCAGACAGAGCATTATTATGGATGTGGAGCTTGGTATTGGTGTGGATTGCATTCATCCTGAGCTTCGAACCAGAAGGAAGACCTTGCGTAAGAATGTTGTGGCACAGCGTATGAAGGAGGATACCAGAGGTGAGGATTTGCGAGTGCTTTATGTGGCGCTTACAAGAGCCAAGGAAAAGCTGATTCTAACGGCAAGTGAGCCGGAAATTATGAAGAAGCTGAAGGCAGATATTCCTCTTGCCATGGAGCAGGGAGAGAAGCTTCCATACTCTGTGATGATGTCTGCCAATTCTTATTTGGATTTGATTCTTGCGTCCTTAGTACGTCATAGGTCTATGCAGCCGCTGTTAGATGAGCTTGGTGTAGATGGAGTCAAGTATAGTCTTCCGTATGCAGAGATTCCAATGAAGGTAAGTCTGTATGATGGAGAGAATGAGGAAGTGCAGGAATATATTGAGAGCATGAAAGGCATACAGCTTGAAGAGGCTCTTGATAAGGCGTCACAGTATCGTGATGAAACATTGTATGATAGTTTAAAAGAAAGATTTTCTTATCAATACCAGCATACTATGCTAGAAGGCTTGACTGTAAAAACATCGGTTTCTGATTTGAAAAAAGCGGCCTATGAGGAAGCGCTTGAGCCAGCTAAGGAAATGCTGGAGCTTCCGAGGGAGACATATATTCCTAAGTTTATGCAGGAAGAAGAGCATATGCTTGGAACTCAGTATGGTACGGCGGTGCATAAGGTAATGGAGCTTATGAGCTTTACGAAGTCTGATAAGTCATGGGAACATCAGGTTAAGGATGAAATGACAGCGTGTATGGAAGAAGGAAGTATGCCTAAGGCATATGGGGACTGTGTAAGAGCAGAAAATGTTGCGCGTTTCTTTGAGTCTGAGCTTGCCAAGCGAATGATAAAGGCGAACGAACAAGGGCTATTGTTCAAGGAGCAACCTTTTGTATTGGGCGTAAAAGCAAATAAAGTAGATGATAAATTCCCAGAGAATGAAACAATGTTAATACAAGGTGTCATTGATGCATTTTTCTATGAGGGAGAAGACATTGTGCTCTTAGACTATAAGACGGATAGAGTGAATAATGGGCAGGATTTGGTTGATAGATACAAAGAGCAGTTGTATTATTATCAAGAGGCCTTGGAGCAGATAACAGGACATAAGGTAAAGGAACGAGTGATTTATTCCTTTAGATTAAATGAGGTAATCAAGGTAGAAGAAAGGCAGGAATAGGATGTTTCAGTATATTTTGTTTGATTTAGATGGAACCTTAACAGATCCCAAGGAGGGGATTACTAAGTCCGTACAGTATGCGTTGGCGTCATTTGGAATTGATGAGCCGGATTTGGATAAGCTGGTTCCGTTTATCGGTCCACCATTAAAGTCCAGCTTTATGGATTTCTATCAGATGTCGGATGAGGATGCGGTAAGGGCGGTTGCGAAGTACCGTGAGCGTTTTAATGACATTGGAATTTATGAAAATGCCATTTTTCCGGGGATTGCAAAGCTGCTTTCTGATTTAAAGGTACAGGGGAAGAAGATTGCGATTGCGTCTAGTAAGCCAACCTGTCTGGTGGACAGAATCTTAGAGCATTTTGAGATTATGCAGTATTTTGATTATGTGGTGGGCAGTGAGCTTGATGGAACCAGAAGTAAGAAGGAAGAGGTAGTGGAAGAGGCTCTTCGTTTGATGGTGCCGGAGAAAGAGAGACATTTGGTTGCCATGGTGGGCGATAGAAAGTTTGATATAGAAGGCGCCAAGGCATTTGGACTTGTTGGAGTAGGTGTGTCTTTTGGTTATGCAGGAGAGCATGAGCTTGAGGAGGCAGGAGCTGATTATATTGTGGATACGGTAGAGGAGCTTGGTGAGCTTTTGATGAGAGGTAAGGCATGAGAAGAGGATATGAGATAAGAACTACAAGATGGCAGAAGATACGGTATGTGATTACTCCTTTCTTTCTGTATATGATTGTAAAGAGTGTTGCCATGTTTGTTCTTTCTATGTGTGTGTCTATCATACCGGGAACAGGCGTTGCTGAGTGGGTGCTTGCAAACAGTAACATGCTAAGTGCTGTCATCAATGCTGTAGCAAGTCTGATTGGTATGGGATTTGTCATGAATGATTTTCTAATTGAAGTAGTGATAACAGGTGAATATGATATGGACGCACCTGTCTTAAAGCGTGTAGCGGCATGGATAGGTGAAGGGTGGCGACAGAGTAAGGGAAGAAGATATTTGTATGTGTTGACAATGCTGTTGGCAGTAAGTTCAGCGTTGGCGATGAATATTGTGATTACCTTATTCTCAATTGATTCTGTGAAATATGATAATGTGGAAGCAATTCAATACTCTGTACCGATTTGGCTTGGCTTGATTTTGTATGGTGTAGTTTCACCGGTTGTAGAGGAAGTAATTTTCAGAGGGCTTACCTACAATAGGATGAAACACTACTTTAAGTTATGGATAAGCATAGTGGTTAGTGCTGTAATATTTGGCGGATTTCATGCGAATATTCCGCAAGTTCTATATGGAACAATTATGGGGGTGCTGATTACGCTTTGCTATGAGTGGGTGCGAGGCTTTGGAGCACCATTGTTATTCCATATGATAGCGAATATCTTTGTATTTTTATTTTCAACAGTTTCTTTAAGCGAAGCTGTTTATGGGATTTTGGTATCACCGATTACGGCAGTTTTGCTGGTAATTATCAGTGTAGGTTTATTATGGCTCATATGGAAGAAGAGACAGCGAGAGATAAGAGTTTAAGCTGAGACATGAAATGTTGCGCAGGTTTTGGAGGAAATGAATGCACAATAAGAAACAGATTTTCAACCCGTATTTACCAAGCTATGAATATATTCCGGATGGAGAGCCTCATGTATTTGATGACAGACTTTATATTTATGGTAGTCATGACCGTTTTGGAGGGGATGACTATTGTATGAATGATTATGTGTGTTGGTCAGCACCGTTAGAGGATTTATCAAATTTTAGATTTGAAGGTGTTATATACAGGAAGGACCAGCATCCTATTCAGTATGAGAGAAATTATTACTTTGCGCCGGATGTGGCAAAAGGGAAGGATGGAAGATATTATTTATATTATTCGGTGGCACATTCTTCAATTATGTCAGTAGCAGTTTGTGATACACCGGCAGGACAGTATGAATATTTAGGAGATGTACATGATAAGTCAGGGCATGTGATTGGAAGTTCAGCAGGAGATTTTTATCAGTTTGACCCCGGAGTGTTCGTAGATGATGATGGTAGAGTCTTTCTGTTTTCAGGATTTTGTCCAGGAAAGCTGGAGGATGAAGAGGGAAGGAAATTTGTTGGCTGCCACATGTGTGAGTTGGAAGAGGATATGCTTACGGTAAAGGTTGGTCCAAAGATTGTGATAGACCGTAAGGATTCATCTTTTGAAAAGGGGTACTATTTTGAAGCTCCTTCTTTAAGAAAATTTCATGAAAGATATTATTTAATTTATTCAGCAAAGTGCGGAAGGCTTACACTATTGTGTAAGTGATAAACCGGATGGAGACTTTGTATATGCCGGTTGCATTCATTCGACCTCGGATATAGGAATCAATGGTCATACACAGGATAATTCGGCATACCCGAATGGAAATACGCATGGAAGTTTGGTGGAATTAAATGGTAAATATTATATCTTTGACCATAGATTGACCAATCATTCATCGTATTGCCGACAAGGCGTGGCAGAGCAGGTATATTTTGATGAAAATGGCTATATTGCGCAGGTAGAGTCTACCAGCTGCGGACTTAATGATGGGCCGTTAGTTGGACGAGGGACTTATCCCGCATATATTGCCTGTACTCTTATAGATTATAATGTGTATACAGATAAAGAAGAGCAGGGAAAACTGACTCCGCGTATTACACAGGATGGAGAAGATAGAGAGTGCGAGCCGGGACAATATATTAGAGGAATTCGAGAGAATTCTTTGATAGGATATAAGTATTTTTGTTTTGAACAATGTATGGGAGTAACGCTTATGGTTCGAGGGAATGCAGACGGTGTTATTGAGATTAAGATTGCCAAAGATGGGGAAGCTGTTTCGAGTGTGTACATGGAGCTTGATACTTTGGAGTGGAGTAAAATAGAAGTACCATTGATGATAACCGATGAGAAGTGTGCTTTCTATATTACTTTTAAAGGACAAGGAGCATTTGATTTGCTCTCGTTTGAATTTCATTAAATCGGACGGTGCGATTGCACCGTCCGATTTGTTTAAACAGGTTTGGTTTTTAAGAAATCATACTGGGACATGAAGAGTTTGTGGTATTCGCCTTCTTTAGCGAGGAGTTCTTCGTGAGTTCCCTTTTCTAAAATATTGCCTTTATCTACATACATGATACAGTTTGCATTCTTGATGGTAGAAAGTCTGTGGGCAATGATAAAGGAGGTACGACCCTCTAATAATTTGTTCAGACCCTGTTGTAACAGAATCTCAGTTTCAGTATCAATGCTTGAAGTAGCTTCATCCAGTATTAAAATGGCAGGATTCTCAAGAAGGGCTCTTGCAAAGCTGATGAGCTGGCGCTGACCTGCAGATAGACGGCTTCCACGCTCATTTACCTGTGTCTGGTAACCATTCTCCATCTCCATTATAAAGTCATGGGCACATACAGTTTTAGCAGCACGGATGACATCTTCATCGGTTGCAGTAGTGTTACCGTAGCGGATATTATCCATAATCGTACCTGAGAAAATAAAGCTGTCCTGCATCATAATACCCATTTGCTTTCTGAGAGAAGAAAGCGTTGTCTTGGAAATATCATGTCCGTCAATCTCAATAGTACCAGAATCTACATTATAGAAACGGCTGATAAGATTAACGATGGTTGACTTACCTGCACCTGTAGGACCTACAATGGCAAAGGTGTCTCCGGGATTGGCAGTAAAATTCACCTTATTTAATATCTGAATGCCGTCTTCGTAGCTAAAGCATACATCCTTGAATTCCACTTTACCCTTGATAGGGGGAAGCTCGGCTGCGTCAGGAGCATCCTTGACTGCAACAGGCTCGTCAATTGTTTCAAAAATTCTCTCCAAATAGGCAATAGCCGTAAGTAAGGAGTTATAGAAGGAGGCAAGTGTATTAATTGGCTCCCAGAATCTTGAAATATAGGAAGTAAAGGCAATTAGGATACCTACTGTTACTCCGGCTGTAGCATCTGCAATCCAACTGATACCCAGAATATAAATAAATGCTGTTGTGACTGTTGAAATAGAGTCAATACAAGGCCACATCAAAAAGTTATATTTAACAGCGGTCATCCATGCATCACGGTAGCTGCTACTGAGATTATTAAAGATAGAAGTATTTTCCTGCTCTCGTACAAAGGACTGGGTAACACGAATACCATTAATACTTTCAGCAATATAAGCAGTCAGATTGGACTGTTTGTTACTCTGAATCTGCCATGCACGGCGTTGTCTTTTCTTAACAAATACAATCACAACAGCCAGTACAGGGAGTCCGCATAAGCAAATCAGGGTTAATCTGAAATGCAGCGAGAACATAAAAATCAGAATAAATATCAGGTTACACATGTCTGTAATGGTATTAATGATACCATTAGATAGCAAATCACTTAAACTATTTACGTAGTTAACTACTCGTACCTGAATTTTGCCATGTGGTCTCTCATCGTAGTAAGAGAATGGAAGCTCCTGTAAATGTACAAAAATATCAGAACGTAACTGATGTACAATGTTTTGACCGACACGGCTGGTAATACGAATCTTCCAACGGATACATACGCAGGTATAAAGGACAATTAGCAGAGAAATCAAAGTAATTCTCACAATAGAATCTACGTCCTTTGCCGGGATATACTCATCCATAATTTTGGAAATGAAGGTTGGAAACAGCATGGTCAACGCGGAAGATGACAGCATGAGGAATAATGCAAGTGAAAGCTGTTTCGTGTAGGGCTTCACATAGACAATAAGTCTTTTTAACTGTTTGACGTCAAATTTATCTTCTAAAGTCTCATCTACATCATATTTATTTCTTGCCATGTATTCCACCTCCTTCATTTGTATATTTTTCATATTCACCATACTGATGACGGAATACGGTTGCATAATAACCGTTATTCTGAAGAAGCTCCTCGTGTGAGCCCTGCTCAACAATGCGACCGTTATCCAGTACCAGAATAAGGTCAGAATCCTTTATTGAAGAAATTCTGTAAGCAATAACGAATGTAGTGCAGCTTCGGTTAATGGACTTAAGCTGCTTTTGAATATAGCTTTCTGTTTCCATGTCTACAGCAGAAGTAGTATCGTCCAAAATCAGGATGGAAGGCTCTTTCAGCAAGGCTCTTGCTAAAGAGATTCTTTGCTTCTGGCCACCGGAAAGTCCTACACCTCTTTCGCCGATAATAGTGTCGTAGCCGTCCGGTAAGGTATTAATAAAATGATTCGCATCTGCCATAATAGCAGCTTTTTTTACCTGCTCAAACGGACAGTTTGGGCGGCTGTATGCAATGTTTCCCTCTATGGTATCAGAGAAAAGGAAAATGTCCTGCATAGCCATACCAATATTCTGACGAAGGTTATACAAGTCAAGAGTTTTAACATTATATCCATCTACAAGAACTTCACCCTCTGTAACGTCGTAGAAACGGCAGAGAAGATTCATAATGGTTGATTTGCCTGCACCGGTAGAGCCAAGGATACCAACGGTCTGACCGGGTTGTACATGGAAGCTGATATCTCTAATAATGTCTTCGTCGTCGGCACTATAAGACACATTTCTAAATTCAACTTCACCCTTGAATTTCTTTTTCTCAATTGGTTTCTTTGGAATCCTAACCTTAGGCTCCTCGCTGTATGTAGCATATATTTTTTCTACAGATGTCGTAAATCTCTGGATATCGTTGATACGCCATCCAATTTGGCGAAGCGGATTCATCAGCATCCAAAGGTAGCCGTTTATCGTAACATAATCACCAAGTGTCATGGAGCCGTTTACAACCATGATACTTCCTACCAGCATAAGGATGATGGTAAGCATATTTGAAAGAAACTCAAACAGTGGAACGTATTTGGTCCAAATCTCAGCAGCCTCGAGTTCGGCATCACGATAGGCATCATTTTCTTTATTAAACTTTTCAATCTCAAAGTCTTCTTTTGCAAATGCTTTTACAACACGGTTACCACTGATGTTCTCCTGTACAAAAGTATTCAAAGAAGAAAACTGCTCACGAATCTTCTGGAACAGCGGGCGGCCATGTTTGCGCTGGCTAAGTGTAACAACAGCGGCAAATGGAAGCACGAGACACATACAAAGTGCCAGCTTCCAGTTCGTGGTAAATATCATCACCAGAGCAAAGAAGAAGAGAAAAACTAATTCATAAACCTGATAAATGACAAATGCCACAAAGTGGCGGATAGCGTCCATGTCACCGGTCTGGCGGCTTAATAAATCACCGGTTCGCTTTTTATTATAGAAAGCAAAATCCTCCAAAAGAAGCTTGCGATATACCTTGTCACGCATGGAGAAGAGAACCTCTTGTGAACAGGTTTCAAAAATAACCTGAGACCAATAGCGGAAAACGCCTCTTATGACAGTGATAATAATAAGTAAAGCAACTAATTTGGGAAGTAAATCATAGTTACCGGCGGTGATAACATCGTCAACAATGGAGCCGGAAACAAGCGGCTTAACGATGGCCAGTATTGAGATTAACGTAACCAGAAGGAGTCCGAAGAACATTTTCAGGTTATGTTTTCTCAGAAAGGAATAAAACCATTTCATGGCAGTCATAAGTTGTCCCTACCTTTCCTTTAGAAAAAATAAATGTAATTTAGAATATTATATTCGATAGTAAAAATAAAATAAAGTAATTAAATGGCTAATTTTGGCACAATTAATAGAAGATAGCAATAAATGATAAGAAAAAACAAAAAAAGTCAAAATATAAGTAGTATATATAGGGGCATGGCAAAAAAACAGTATACATATCATACTTGAAAAGCGAACGTATGTGTGCTATTATAATACAAACAAATGTTCTACATGTCAAGACATATATTGGAATGAAGTAAGTATAAGCAGGAGAAAGGTATGGTTTAGCGATGATTTCATATGTTACAGAGACGATGAGTATTATGGATAAGCTAGGGATATTGAGTGATGCCGCTAAGTATGATGTGGCCTGTACCAGTTCGGGTGTAGACCGGAAGGGGAATGGCAGGGATATGGGGAATTGTGCGGCAGGCGGTATTTGCCACAGTTTCTCGGCAGATGGAAGATGCATTTCCTTGTTAAAGATTTTATTTACCAATCAGTGCATTTATGATTGCAAGTATTGTATCAATCGCAAGAGTAATGATGTACCTCGTGCAGCCTTTACACCGGATGAGGTATGCGAGCTTACGATGAATTTCTACAAGAGGAATTATATTGAAGGATTGTTCTTAAGCTCAGGTATTCTGCATAGTCCTGACTATACAATGGAGCTTATATATCAGACCTTATATAAGCTGCGATATCAGTATCGTTTTCAGGGGTATATACATGTGAAGGGGATTCCGGGAGCAGACCCGATGCTGATTCAGAAGACCGGATATCTGGCAGACAGGATGAGCATTAATCTGGAGCTGCCAACTGCGGATGGACTGCGTAAGCTTGCACCTAATAAACACCGTAAGAATATTCTTGCACCCATGCGACAAATTCAGTTAGGGATACAGCAGGGTAAGGATGAACTGATGGTATATCAGAAGGCGCCGAATTTTGTCCCGGCAGGACAGTCTACACAGATGATTATCGGGGCGACTCCTGAGACGGATTATCAGATTATGTCAGTAGCACAGGGGCTATATGATAATTTTAGTCTTAAGAGAGTGTTTTATTCGGCTTATGTAGGAATTAATGAGGATAAAGAGCTGCCGGCTTTAAATACCGCAACACCTTTGCTGCGAGAGCATAGACTATATCAGGCAGATTGGCTGTTGAGATTTTATCATTTTAAGGCAGAAGAATTATTAACTGAGAAGCGTCCGAACTTTAATGTATTGTTAGACCCTAAGTGTGATTGGGCTTTACAGCATTTGGAGCAGTTTCCTGTGGAGGTGAACAGGGCAGATTATCGGATGTTGCTTCGAGTGCCGGGGATTGGCGTAAAGAGTGCCCAAAGGATATGTGGTGCCAGACGAAGTGCGCGGTTGACATTTGAAGATTTGAAGAAGTTGGGAGTGGTATTGAAGCGTGCGTTATATTTTATTACCTGTAGCGGTAAGATGATGTATCACACGAAGCTGGAAGAGGATTATATTACGAGAAATTTACTTTATCAGCACGAGCGATTGCCGTTTGATAGGGATGGTATGACTTATAAGCAGTTGACATTGTTTGATGATGCACAGGAGAATGTAGCGTTATTTGCGACAGGTGGTGGAAGATAGATGGTAAGAGTATTACAAGAGGTAGAGATGGTATGGAAGAATATGTATTGGTTTGTGAAGATTCTATAGATGGCATTTTGACAGGGATTTATGAGGCATATGCTTATAAGAAGGCGAATGGCATAGAGAGTCATGAAAGGATTCACATTCATGCCGGTGAGCCGAATGCGTATCGATTGTTTACGACATATGAGAAGGTAGAGACTCAGCCGGATAAGGTATCTAAGGTAACAGCTACCTTGCAGCGCCAGTTAGGGCAGGAGGCATATTATTTTCTTTGCCTTGCCATGAGCTCTTATGAGGAGGATAAGGCAGATGCTGTATATCACACAGTAGTATCAGGGCTGAAGCATCATGATAAGAATGTCTTTGCAAGACTGGCAGAGGATGCGGTGAACAGAGCCTTTTCCTATGCTAGAGGAGCGAATAATGAATTGTTGCACTTGAAGGGTTTTTTACGCTTTCAAGAGCTGGAGGATGGTATTTTATATGCTAAGATTGCACCCAAGAATAACATTTTAGATTTTTTGACACCGCATTTTGCAGATAGATTTCCAACAGAGAATTTTGTGATTTTTGACGAAAGGAGAAATCTTTTTGCACTACATGCAAAGTATAAGCAATGGTACAGTTATTCTCTTACAGAAGGGGTATTTGACGAAGCTAATTTGGTATTTTCTGAGGAGGAGCAGGCATATCAGGCGTTGTTTAGACATTTTGTTGATAAGATTGCGATTGAAGAACGGAATAATCTGTCACTTCAACAAAATAATCTGCCGTTACGCTTTCGACCATACATGTGTGAGTTTGGTAAAAGTGTTTAAATTAACTGGTTTAAAATTATGCAAAAGGTCATAAATGTTACGAATCTTAACTTTTCTTGCATGATAGTACTTTACATTTTAGTTTTTTTGGGTATAATAAGGTCAATGTGTAACAAAAACTGTGGAATTTAATAGTACTTTTAGCCTAGACAGCTATTCGTTGATACTATGGAGAGCTAATAGTAGTTTTTTAGCAAAGA
Organism: Lachnospiraceae bacterium; assembly: GCA_045579665.1. Lineage (GTDB taxonomy): Bacteria > Bacillota > Clostridia > Lachnospirales > Lachnospiraceae > COE1. The sequence goes on along the minus strand of JAZNMO010000062.1, from coordinate 4,004 downwards.
AAGAGGTAGTATGATATGAAAGAGCGTAAGATTAAGATGACACCAGAACAGGTAAAGGATTTTGTTTATGAAGCATCACAGTGTGATTTCGATATTGACATATTCTATAATCACTTTATTATTGATGCAAAGTCTTTCTTAGGAGTTATGGGACTTGATTTTAATTCAATTCTTACTCTTAAGTATGCAGGACATAATGACAAGTTTGAAGAGTATATTTCTGATTTATCAGTAGCTTGCTAATAGATTAATATATACGCAAAGAATCTTTGACTCCCTATGGATGATAGAGTAAACTATCATTCGTAGGGAGTTTTTTTCGACGTGGTATTTGTTTTTGGGAGGTAGTATAACAGTGGAAATCCGGGTATCAGTCAGACAATTGGTGGAATTTATATTGAGAGAAGGAAATATCGACAACAGAAGAACCGGCGGCTCGGATACTGCAATGCAGGAGGGCGGTCGAATCCATCGGATGATACAGCGTCGAATGGGAAGTGAGTATCATGCGGAGGTTTCGTTATCTTATATATGGAAGACTCCTAATTATGATATTCTGGTCGAAGGAAGAGCAGATGGTATCATTGATAGAGAGTGGGAATGTAGAGCTGTAGCTAAGGAGCAGACAGGGGAAGTGTATCTGCCTACTGATTCTGTCGAAAATCAGGTTGTAATAGATGAGATAAAAGGTACCTATAAGGATTTGAAACGCATTCATAAGCCTGTAGGTGTGCATTTGGCGCAGGCAAAGTGCTATGCATATATGTATGCAATGAAGTGCGATTTGAAGCAGATAGGTGTGAGAATGACCTATTGTAATATGGAAACAGAGGATTTGAAGTATTTTCATGAGAGTTTTAGCTTTGAGGAATTAAAGCAATGGTTTGAAGAATTGATGCAGGAATATAAGAAGTGGGCAGATTTTCAGTTTGCGTGGAATCAGAAGCGAACAGAATCTATTCGCAGTTTGCAGTTTCCATTTCCTTATCGTGAGGGACAGAAGGAATTGGTTACCTATGTATATCAGACGATATACCATAGAAGAAAGCTCTTTTTAGAAGCACCAACAGGAGTAGGTAAGACCATATCGACAGTTTTTCCGACAGTAAAAGCCATGGGGGAAGGTATGGCGGAGAAGATATTTTATCTGACTGCTAAGACAATTACAAGAACTGTTGCACAGGATTGTTTTATGCTGCTCAAGGAAAAGGGCTTGAGCATGAAGACTGTTATATTGACAGCGAAGGATAAGATATGTCCTATGGAGGAAACAGAATGTAATCCCGAAGCATGCCCTTATGCGAAAGGGCATTTCGACAGAATTAATGCGGCAATGTACGAGCTTTTGCAGGATGAGGACAATTTTTCAAGAGAAGTTATTTTGGAATATGCCAAGAAGCATATGGTATGTCCATTTGAAATGAGTTTGGATATGAGTCTATTTTCTGATGCTATTATTTGTGATTATAATTATGTTTTTGATCCTAAGGTGTATTTGAAACGATTTTTTTCGGAAGGTGGAGCAAAAAAGGATTACATTTTTTTGATAGATGAGGCACATAATTTATTAGAACGTGGTCGGGAAATGTATAGTGCTGTTTTGGTGAAGGAAGATTTCCTGAAGGTAAAAGCGCTGGTAAAGGAAGCTGATAAGAAGCTGGAGCGTCAACTCGAGAAATGCAATAAGGAATTACTTGCGATGAAGCGTGAGTGTAATGATTATCGCCGTGAAGATTCATTGGCTTCTTTTGTTATGTCGTTAACCAGAGCGTATAGTACGATGGATGAATTTTTGGAAAATCATGAGACTTTTCCTGAAAGAGAAGTGATTTTACAACTCTATTTTGATATATGTCATTTTCTGAATATGTATGAAATTATGGACGATAGTTATGTGCCATATAGTCAGATGATGGATGACGGCAGCTTTATGTTGAAACTTTTTTGTGTAAACCCTGCTAATAATCTAAAGGAATGTATGCGAAAGGGACGTAGTACCACGCTGTTTTCAGCAACATTTTTGCCGATACAATATTATAAAGGACTTTTGGGAGGAGAAGCACAGGATTATGAGGTATATGCAAAGTCGACCTTTCAAGAGGAGAAAAAAGCATTGTTAGTGGCTAATGATGTTACTAGCAAATATACCAGACGTTCCGAAGAGGAATATCAAAAAATAGCGCGATATATATATGATATTGTTCGTCAAAGATATGGGAATTATATGGTGTTTTTTCCATCGCATGCTTTTTTGGAAAAAGTATATGAAGTATTTATGGAATATTACTTTGATAAAAGCATTATGGAATGTATTGTTCAGGAAGATTATATGAGCGAAAGTATGCGAGAGGAGTTCCTGCAAAGATTTCGTGGAAATGAAGGTTGTGATTTGACAAGGAATATTCAGTTTGAGATAGAAGAAGAGAGCGAAACTATATTGATTGGTTTGTGCGTAATGGGGGGCATTTTCTCAGAAGGAATTGATTTGAAAAATGACAGTTTGATAGGTGCAGTTATTGTAGGAACAGGGATTCCACAGGTTTGCTGTGAGAGAGAATTATTAAAGACTTATTTTGATGAGCAGGGAGATAATGGATTTGATTATGCTTACCGTTATCCGGGTATGAATAAGGTATTGCAGTCGGCAGGACGAGTGATTAGAACAGCGGATGATATTGGTGTTGTAGCATTATTAGATGAACGCTTTTTGGAATATCAGTATAGAAAGATGTTTCCAAGGGAATGGAGTCAATATGAAGTGGTAAATGTTTCTGATGTCTCAAAAAGAGTGGAAAAGTTTTGGAATGACTGGTTATAATGATGGATTGACAGAAAACTTAAGCTATGAAAAATGTCGAAAAAAGTCGTTGGAATGATATAAAATGCTCGGTATATAGGTCTGGATTGGTCAAAAAGAGCAAAAACGACCAAAAATGATAAATGTGGATAACTATGTGGAAATGGTGGTTTTGTCTTGCGATTATTGCATTTGGAAAGATGTGGATAGAAAAGTTGACATAAAAAATAAATCATTTCCGACAAAATGATTTTAAAGATAAGGTATGAAAAAGATAAATAATGAGATGCTATTAAGATACTGACAATTTGAGAAGAAGAGTGCACAATCATAAGAACTGACTATAGAATAAGTTAAATCATTATATTTTTCTTAAATATTACAAGGATGAATTTACGAGGTGCAATATATATGTTAGGATAACAGAACAGATATCGATAATAGGAAACAGTAAGAGAATGGAGAGCTGTATGAATCAAGAAGCATTTATTAGGGAATTTCAAGATGCGTTAGCCGGTAAGGTTTCGGATCATATTATTCGTGAGAATACAGAGTATTATAGAAATTATATACGTACACAGATGAATCAGGGGAAGACGGAGAAAGAGGTATTGGGGACTTTAGGAGACCCTCGTTTGTTGGCAAAAACGGTAGTAGAAAGTCAAAAGTTTTCACGTGAAGAACAGTCGGCTTATAGAGAATATCAAGGGACTGCCAATGAGCAGGAGAGCTATAATTCGGAAGAACTAAGGGAAAATAAAGTAAGAAAAGTTCCGGGATGGCTGATTGCGATTTTGGTCATTTTGATATTATTTGCGGTTTTAAGGCTGGCTTTTTCGGTGTTGGTTTTCTTTGCACCACTTATTATTATGGGAGCAGTTATTTTCTTTGCAATCAGAGTGTTAAAGAATATTTTTGGGAGTTAAAAAAGAGCACTATGTAAACGTTGGTTTATGTAGTGCTTATTTTGTTTGGTGTAAAAAGTGCTTTCGGATAAAATGGTATACTATAAAAAGTTGCAAATAATAGACTTGGATAGTCAATGAAATGCATGGGATTGCACAAAGTGAAAAGCGACCGGAAACCGGTCGCTTTTCGTTAAGGGGAGTATAAATAATTAATATATAAGGGTTGTAAAGAGGATTGAAGGAGTATCTCTTTACTGATATTAGTATAACCTATTATGACCTAAAAGGTCAACATTTTT
>JAZNMO010000061.1:0-5799 GCA_045579665.1 Lachnospiraceae bacterium | reverse complement strand
TCCGGTCGGCAGTTTCCTATATACTTCAAAAGCACTAAGAAACTCTAACACCCTGCGCAATGCTTTCTACATGAAACCTGTTAGTGCTTGCGCCTAGTTTATCAAATAAAAGGTGGAATTGTCATGTACACAGGCACTCTGTTCTGCTCCACATAAGAAAAGGTCTATGGATTTATAAGCAAAAGTATTGCGGAGAGTAACTAGTTTTTCTTGGCGTTTTTAGAGTACATAGCAAGCCGCCGCTTGGATGAAGGCGGCAGGCACATAGTGAGGCATGGACGCCGAATATGTGCCGGTTGCGTATGTCTTAGACCACCTAAATAAAAACGCTTAGAAAAACTTTACTCGTAGCGTCTACTTTTGCGTTAAACCATAGACCGTTTCGTGGAGAAGGGCAGAGTACCGTCCGTTAACTCCACAAACCCGAATTTGTGAAAACAGAAAAGAGATGCATTGCATGAAGTGCAATACATCTCTATAGTTTTAACCATTTATCCTTGCAAAATGCAGATTGCTCAAACTCCTCTACTGACATTGGCTTGGAATACAGGTAGCCCTGGTGGAAATCACAGCCGATATCAGAGAGAAAATGTGCCTGCTCCTTTGTCTCTACACCTTCTGCAATGACAGGAAGGTCTAACTGTTCTGCCAGCATAACAATGGTCTGTAGAATTTTCTCACTCCGCTGATGCTTATCATCATCCTGCAGGAATGCCATATCCAGCTTCAACACATCAACAGGAATACTCTTTAACGTATTCAAGGATGAATAACCGCTTCCAAAGTCATCCATTTCAATGGTAAAGCCCTCCTCCTGCAATCTCTCGATTACTGCAATCTGATTTGCCATATCAAGCGAAAATGCGCTCTCCGTAATCTCAAGCTTTAGACAAGCCGGAGGTAAATCATACTTTCGTATCAATACCGTTAGCAGCTTATATACATCATCATAGAAGAAATCCTTCGTAGAAATGTTTACCGACAAACGGCGATCCGTATGTCCCCCTTCTCTCCAACGATGTAACAGCCTGCATGCCTGCTCCCATATCATCTGATCTAAGGTGACAATCATACCGCTCTGTTCCATCAGTGGTATAAAAAGCCCCGGAGAAATCATTCCCTTCTCAGGATGTTTCCATCTGGCAAGTGCCTCTGCACCAAAAACCTTACCAGTCTTATAATCTATCTGCGGCTGTAGATGTATAATAAACTGCTCCTCGCGGAATGCTTCCTGAAAATCTCTTAAAATATCCTGTTCTGCCAACTGTTTCTCATGAAGTGCCTGATCATAATAAGCTATCTCCTGCTGATAATCCTCTCTGATTGACTGTACTGCTAGCAATGCCCTGTCACACATATTTGCAACGGAAATATCCAAATTTTCCACCTTATAGATACCAATATGGTCTATAATAGGATATCTGAGCTTTAACTCATGCAGTACAAGCTTACGCTCTGCCAGATAGCTCTGTGCATCAAAGTCCTTCTCCAGCATACAGCACCCAAAGCTGTCACCTGCAATACGTCCATAGACACTCGGCTCCTTATACTGCTGCTTTAGACTGTTAGCCAAAGTAATCAGAATCTTATCGCCAACCTCTTCACCATACACATCATTAATGGTTTTAAAATTACGGATATCCGAACAGATAATTACAAAATTCTCCGTTGGATATTCCTTCATCAGCTTCTCTGCCGTCTCCATAAAATGCTGTCTTGTAAAAACATCTGTCAGCGTATCGTGTGTTGCCAAATACTGCTGTTCCTGAAGTAAACGCCTCTCTTCCGTCACATCATGAAATAAATAATAACACCCGTTACGTCTCCACTGAGTATCCATCAAATCCTTAAATACAATTTCATAGATATGACAGAAACCATCTACCTCTACCGTAAGCTCACTCTGGAGAATATGATTCAATCCCCACCGTTCACGAAACTGAGATAACGAAGTATCCTCCTTTATGAAAATCTCCTTGGCCCGCTCATTTGCATAAATACACACATCATCTATATCAAATAGTACCAAGGCATCTCTCATTTCGGATAACACCTGTGTTTGTATTCTCTCCTGTAGCTTCTGTGGAATATAATAATATGCAAAGTATACCAATACAAACGCTGCCCATGAAAAAGAGATTACCGTCAAATCCACCGGCAAATCCGCCATGAGAAATATTGTTTCAATAATTAATGAGAAAAACAAAGTTACCCCAAGACCCGAGTATTTCAAGCGATACATCCTTGGTGCTTTCACCCAAGCAATAAACAGCTTAAAAAAAGCAAAGAATAAAATAAAATAGCACACAAAAACATGTGTATAGAAAATCCAGTTCTTATCAATATGCAAATACACCTCATCATTTACAACATTTTCCGAGAATTTCATTGCATGTCCAAATACCGGATTCAAAAGCATCGAAATAGAATCCACATAAATAATGCCTCTACAATACCATTTGAACAGAAAATGCTTTGTATTTCCAGCAGAATAAATACAGGAATAAAGAAGAATATGATAACAAAGAATATTATGTAACGCAAAATAAATCGTGTTGCATATCTCCATAACCATCAGCTGATTCGATAAAAGCATAACAATATTGAGCACCACCATAGCTGCCCCTATTGCTATCGTTCCTAATGCAGTTTTCGTTACCGCTTCTTTCCTACCATAGATTTTCTTCGCACATGCCATAAGAATCATAAGTACAATAAAGAAGCAAAGTACATAACCGTTCTTTGTCATCTGACGCTTCTCCTCACACAAATTCAGTATTACTAATATTTTATATCATTTTCAGTTTTTTGTCTTCGTTTTTTTATCTTTTCTGTAATATTAATTGGTTTTATTCTTTACTGAAACATTTTATGTTCCGTATCATCCGTTATTCTACGTTATTCTTTTCTTAACGATACAAACATGGTATAATAGTAGTTCATTATATGTAACTCTAGCTTACATGAAATATTACGTTGCAGACACAACTGCATCATTATAGAAAGGGCATTATTATATGACTCCAATTATTATAAGCTGCGCCATAGGATATTTTTTAGGCTGTCTAAGTCCTTCCTGGGCCGTTGGCAAATTAAAACAAGTAAATATTCGTAACGCCGGAAGTGGTAACTTAGGTGCAACCAATGTATTCCTCCATGTTAGTAAAACCTTCGGATTACTTATTATGATATTTGATATTTTTAAATGTGTATTGGCAATTCATCTTGCGAAAGCTTTATTTTCAGGTATTACATATGTTCCCGCATTGGCAGGCGCATTTGCAATTATCGGACATATTTATCCCTTCTATCTTAAATTCAAAGGTGGAAAGGGCAGCGCATGTTTGGTAGGAACGATATTAGGTCTTACCCCCAGAATCTTTATCCCCTTTGTGCTTGGATGTATTATCCTTGGGATTATCGTAAATTATTTGTGTGTGGCACCTATCTTTGCATCCGCAACCTATCCTATTCTATGTGGAATGTTAACTCACAGCTTCCTGAATTTTTCAATCCTTTCAATAGCAGGCGTTATTATGATATTAAGGCATCGTGATAATATTATCAGAATCCGTAATCACACAGAACCTAAGGTTAGAACCTACTTTAAAAAATAGCACTATAGAGTGTGTACCACAAAAAGGTCATATCAAAACTGATATGACCCTTTATAATATCTCATGTTATTTATACAATTCTCCAAATACTTTATCACAGATATCAATACAATACTGCAGTGAAAAGCTGGCATCCTGTAGTCGCATCTGATTCTCATCCGCAAGCTCCTGTGTATAATCTGCCATTCGATAAGTGGTTATCTGTCCTCTTCCCTCTACCAAATGAGTTATCAAAGGCTCTACGCCATAGTCTGCAATCACAACCTCTCCATCTTCCATTGCAATCGTAACCTGTGCCATTGCCCCAAGCATTCTAGCTGCAGCACCGGTATGATTACCGCTGGTTGCGTTGATAAAGTTACCAATAGAGTAATAAACTAATGTTTCATTACCATTCTCTCCTGTCACCCATTTCACAGGTTCTACTACATGAGGATGTGTACCAATTACCAAATCCACACCCAAATCCGCTAAAAATTGCGCCTGTTTTTTTTGGTTGGATGTCTCCTCAAATACATACTCTGTTCCCCAGTGCGGACATACAATCACGAAATCTGAAATCTCCTTTGCCTTGGCAACATCCTCGGCAATTGCATGCTTATCCCACATATCTACTGCATAAGGCATATCCGAAGGAAGGGCAATTCCATTTGTTCCATAGGTATAGTTTAGGATTGCTATACGAATACCTTCTACTTCTTTTACATAGATTTCTTCTGCATCCTCCTGTGTATTATGTATTCCCACTACACCTATTTCAGGATATGTGGTATCCCAAAACTCCAAACACCGAAGTAATCCCTTCTTCCCCTTATCCAAAGCATGATTCGTCGCATGAAGCACCACATCAAAGCCTGCATCTACCAAACTGTCACCAACCTCAAAGGCTCCATTGAAATTAGGGTATCCCGACAGCTTCAACTCTGTACCTCCCAGAATAACCTCCTGATTTACCAGTGCCAAATCTGCTGCACTGATATACTCCTTCACCTGTTCAAACATATGATCATAATTATAACTGCCATCCTCCATCAGACCGCTCTCGTTCACACGAGTATGCAAAAGAATATCTCCAACCATAACAATATCTACCTGTACCGGTTCTTCTGCTTCTGTTGGTACTTCTGCAGGAAGTTCCACCACAGACTCAGTAGTCGGAGCTGTATTTTCCTCAATAATATCAACTGTTATCGTATCTTTTAAATCTCTTATATTGTTTTCTACACTACTCTGTACTTCAACTATCTCCACAATCGACTCTTCTGTCTGTTTTCCATCTGTGGCTACCCGTGTCTCAACCAATCCTCCACATGCTGTCAATATACATGTCGCACTTACTACCGCTAATAATCTGCCAATCCTTCTGTTCCTCATATCAATAACCATGCCTTTCCAACACCTGCAAACTATGGGCAACAAGCACAAAGTTGCGTGTAAAAATTTTTTATACATTCCCCGTTTTTTCATATCATGCGTTATTATTATCTACTCCATACATAACAGTATGCCTGTGTTCTGGCTGCAAAGCGTTGTGTTTTTAACAACTCCCTTACTTGAGCCTTGCTATATAACCCTGGTTCTATCTCCTCTACTAACGAAGTACTTGGTTGAAACTCCCCCTTCACTTTACCTACCACGCATACATTCATCTCATTGCTAAAACCTACCGCACTATAGCTAATATCTATATAATCATCGATACTATATAGTTCAAGTCCAGTCTCCTCCTTTACCTCTCTAATGGCACTTTCTTGTGGTGTCTCTCCCTCATCTATTAAGCCTGCCGGAAAATTATATACCCAATTTCCTACCGCCATACGGTATTCCTTATTCAACAGAATACGCTCGCCACTCTCATCTGTAGCAATTACTACTACCGCATCAGGAGCAGCCCCCTGAAGCTCCTCAAGAGTCGTCAGTTCTTTCTTACGACTGATAATCTCGTAAATCTTCTCCTGCTTATCTTCTAACTCATATGTTACATCATATCGGTTAATAAATTTGCCGGCTTCTCTTTTCTGAATCCCTTTAAATTTCATGATATTTAGTGTCTGCTGATTAAACCGTTTTCGGTTCAAAATCAGCAGATTGATATGTTATTAATCTCGTCAGCAAAATTAGCGCAAAAAGTATTCGTGGCTGAATCTTGAAAAGATTCGTAACAAATACTGATAATGCAATT
>JAZNMO010000060.1:0-5348 GCA_045579665.1 Lachnospiraceae bacterium | reverse complement strand
TGGTCGGCACTTGCAGCATTCAGTGGTGGTGCAGCCAGAATCGCAAAGATAAGTAGCTCTGCTAAGATAGCGAAAATAGCAGGAAAAGCCCATCAGGTAATTGATTTCGGAACCAATGCATACAGCTTTGCGATGAGCGGGGCAAATATATACGGCAAGTACCAAAGTGGTGAAACTATTACAGGCGGAGATATATTTAGTCTAGTGGTCAGTGGAGCCGGAGTGGTAGCATCGCCTCTAGCCGATGAAGATAACTGGGATGCATTCAAGAAATGGGCAAAATCTGGTTCCAAGTCCAAGAGTGTGAAAGCCGTAAATAAGCTGGATGATGTAGCGAAAGAACACAAAGGTGTAATGGAGCTTAACTTGCAGTATTTTGCGAGTAGTGAGATAACAGTACCAAATCCAAATGGTAAGAAAGGTGGAACATTACATCAAAGTATTATTAATTCAATTGAAAATACAAATGTTAATGGTAAAATTCAATATGAACGAAAGTATGATACTCCTAATGGATATAAACAGAGAAGATATGCAGATGCTGTAGAAATTGTAGATGGAGAAGTAACTAAAATTCATCAAGTGGGAAAAGTTAATAAAAATGGTACACCTATAATGCGTGAATCAAAGGCGATAGATGATATAATGAATTCTTCGGATTATAATGGTGCACCAGTGTATTTTTGGCCATATAATAATCCGCAGATGGGGCCGATAATTTATGAATATTAATGAAAGGAATGGTTGTTATGGGAAAACAAATAAACTTTTATATGAGTGAAAATGTACAAAATCAGTTTATAGATTTTCTTGTTAGTAACGATTTTTTGTTTCTTGATAATGAAGGGAAAGAAATTGAATATGAAAAATTTTATTCATATAGTGAATATTATTTGTATAAGAGTGAATTTGGTTGTGTACTAACTAAAAAAAATTCAGTTGATGCGTTAAATAGTCCGGTTATTGAGTTTTGCAAAACAAGGATAAAAGATAAAAGAATCCTGAGAGGTAGATTATGGATATCTGACTACTATTATAAAGCGAATAATGGTCAGATACAACAAAGTAAAAACTACATTATAGAGTATCAAAATCTTGTTAAGTGGATAAAAAAGAATGTACCATATCAAAATATAAAAAAAGGAGAATCTATAGTAAAAGAGTATACTAATGATGAACTCATTCAACTGGAAAAAACAGGATATGTTTTTACAGCATGATTTCATAGCAGAGCTTAGAGGATTTTGAAAATAGAAGTTATCAATGATAATTCTTTTCATGAATTAATTTAGAGAGGCTAGAGCATAATTTCCATTTGGGTGATTTCAAGGATATCCGAAATTAAAAACTTTATACTAATTTCAATATGCTGATTTTAACGCACTTCTTTTAAAACAAATTTTTGTTGCGAAAGAGGTGCGTTTTTATGCTACACTATGACATATGACACAGGAGTAGAGTATCGTTTTAACAGTGCAGGAAAGTTAACTGCTATCAAGGCTAGAGAAGGAAAAGAGACTACGTTCTCTCATGCAAGTAACCAAACGACAATTACAGAGGCGATTTCAGGTAAGAAGATATATCTGAACTACAATGCAGAAGGAATGCTTGCAACCATCACAGATGATTATGGAAGAGCATGTGCATTTACCTACGATGAACAGAAGCGCATGATAGCCTATACAGCACCGACAGGTGATGTCATAAGCTACACCTATGATGATAAGCATCGAATTATATCAGAAACAAATGCACAGGGAACCTTTGTGGCAAATGTTTATGACGATGCAGGACGTGTCATCCAGCAGGCTGATGCGATGGGCAATCTGATGAAGCTTGCATATGATGTGCAGGAAGATGGTATGACAGTTACCATCACAGATGTGGATGGCACGACAAAGCAGGTCATTGTAGATGGAAAGGGAAGAATCACAAAGGCTGTCAATGCAAACGGCAGTACGACAGAGTATACCTATGACTCTGATGGAAATGTGCTGTGTGAAAAGGATGCCTATGGAAACTGCATCTATAAAGAGTACGATGCGGATGGCAATGTATTAAAGCTCACAGACACAGGTAATAACAAGACAAATTTCACTTATGATAAGAATGGCAACCTGACATCTATTACAGGTGAAAGCGGAAGAAGCGCAAGCTACACCTATAATTCCAAGAATCTTGTGGCATCAGCGAAGGATTATAACGGTAATGCCACACTGTATTCGTATAATGATGACGGTCAGCTTGTTAAGATGACGACTGCCGGAATAGGAAGCATCAGCTATGCATATAAGAACGGTATGCTCACCGAGGTGACAGATTATCTTGGTAATACTACTAAGTCGGAATACGACGGTATGGGCAACCTGATTAAGTCGACAGATGCACTTGGCAATGTAACAACCTATACCTATGATGCGGCAGGACGTACACTGACAACCACGGACAGTCTGGGAAATAAGACATCTTATACCTACGACTGCAATGGCAACATGACCTCAGCAACTGATGCATCAGGTCATACGACGAAGTATACCTATGACGTAGCCGGTCGTCAGACCGCTATAACATATGCGGACGGAACAGCTACTAGATATCAGTATGATGTCAAGGGCAACCGAACCAAGATACTTTATGCAGATGGCACAGAGGTAAGCTACGAGTATGACACAGAGGGAAATGTCATTAAGGAAACACTCTCAGACGGAACAGTCCTTACCTACACCTATGATTTATTAAATCAGCGAATCAAGGAAACGGATGCAGAGGGTAAGACAGTCAGCTACGAGTATTATCCAAACGGTAACCTTTATAAGACTACCTATCCCGACGGAAGCTACAAGCTCTATACCTATAACCAGTCATGGGAAGTAGTTTCTGTGAAGGATACAAGCGGAGCTACGACATCCTACGAGTATGACGACATGAGCAATGTAACCAAGGTAAGCAATGCACTTGGACATACACTTACCTATGAGTATGATGCAGCAGGTCGTCTGATTAAGGAAACAGATGCCAACGGCAACAGTACAACCTATACCTATGATGCAAACAGTAACTGTATCAGTAAGACCAATGCGGTAGGTGTAACCGTATACATGGAATATGATGCGGTAAACCGCATGACCAGAGCATATATGGTAGATAAGAACGGTGAGGAGTACAGTGTAAGCTACACCTACGATAAGCTTGGCAGGGTAAGCAGTACAACTGACGAGCTTGGTAATACCACATATGTACAGTATGATTCTCTCGGCAATGTCGTAAGCATGAAGGATGCCAAGGGTAATGTAACTGCAACAAGCACCTACGATACAATGGGAAGAACCATATCTACTACAGATGCACTAGGCTTAAAGACAACCTACAGCTATGACAAGATGGGCAACCTCTTAAAGGCAGTAGAGCAGTTAAATGGTCAAAGTGACAGAGTGACAAGTTATGAGTATGACAGCCTTGGACGACTTACCAAGGTAACAGACCCGCTCGCAGGTGTGACATCAGCAGTCTATGACGCAAGCGGTAACGTGAAGTCAGTAACGGATGCTAATGGCGGCGTAACCAACTATACCTATGATACCATGGGAAGAATGCTGACAGAGGTAAGTCCTCTCGGAAGCCGTCACAGCTATACCTACAATGAGCAGGGACTTCTCTCAGAGCTTGAGAATGCCCGCGGTCAGAAGACCAAGTATACCTATGATGCGATAGGCAGAGTAACATCTATGACAGATGAGCTTGGAAAAACAAGCTACACCTATGACAACAATGGAAATGTGCTGACCGTTACAGATGATAATGGAACCATCAGTCGCACTTATGATGCACTGAACCGTGTGACAGAGTACACAGACTATAAGGGTAATACCGTTAAGTATTCTTATGACGAACTTGGTAACCTGATTTCATTGACCTATCCGGGTGGCGAGATTGTACGTTACACCTACTACAAGAATGGCTGGTTACATACAACTGTTGATACAGACGGCGGTATAACCACCTATGAGTATGATGCTAACGGCAATCTAACCAAGACTACACGACCAAACGGTACGACAGAGCTCTGCACTTATAATGCGGCAGGACTGTTAGTAGAACAGAAGGATGTGAAGGGCGAAGGGGTCATAAACCACTACACCTATACTTATGACGGATATGGAAACATAACCACAGTAGAGGGAACAGAGACTACAGACACCAAGGAAGGTATCAGTAAGCTTACCAGTGTAAAGATGACCTACGATGCGGATAACCGTCTGCTGACCTATAATGGTGAAGATTTAAAATACGACGCTGATGGAAACATGACCTACGGACCTGTAAATGGCATCATGAGTGAGCTTATCTATGACTGTCGCAACCGACTTGTCAGCGCAGGAGGCATTACTTACACCTATGATGCAGAGAATAACCGCATCAGTGCCAAAACAGACACCTACAGAGAAGAGTATGTAACAGATACGGTATCATCATCATTAAGTAGGGTGCTTACAGTAACACGATATGATAAGGATGTAACAAACAGCGCAGAGACACTTTACATCTATGGCAACGGCTTAATCAGCGAGAAGAAGGGTGACATTGTCCTCTACCACCACTATAATCACTTAGGAAGCACCACCAAGCTGACAGACAGCGAGGGTAGAGTGGTAGAAACCTACACCTACGGAACCTATGGAGAGCTTTTAAGCGGAGACGCAAGTTTGACACGCTTCCTCTACAACGGACGCTACGGTGTCAGCACAGAGGACAACGGTCTCTACTACATGCGCCAGCGTTACTATAACCCTGAGATTAAGAGATTCATTAATCAGGATATTTTAAGCGGAAGCCTTGACAACAGCCAGAGTCTTAACAGATACTGTTATGTACAGGGCAACCCAGTAAGCTACACAGACCCGTTTGGTTTATCACCGATGTCGTCATTCAGCGATGTAGGACATGCAATACTTGGACTGCTTGGTATTATACCGGGACCTTTCGGAGTAGTAATGAACCTGATAGATGCGGCATGGTATCTGGCAGAGGGCAATCTGGCAATGGCAGGCTGGTCGGCACTTGCAGCATTCAGTGGTGGTGCAGCCAGAATCGCAAAGATAAGTAGCTCTGCTAAGATAGCGAAAATAGCAGGAAAAGCCCATCAGGTAATTGATTTCGGAACCAATGCATACAGCTTTGCGATGAGCGGAGCAAATATATACGGCAAGTACCAAAGTGGTGAAACTATTACAGGCGGAGATATATTTAGTCTAGTGGTCAGTGGAGCCGGAGTGGTAGCATCGCCTCTAGCCGATGAAGATAACTGGGATGCATTTAAGAAATGGGCAAAATCTGGTTCCAAGTCCAAG
>JAZNMO010000059.1:0-34451 GCA_045579665.1 Lachnospiraceae bacterium | reverse complement strand
TACAGATGCAACCTTTAATTTTCTGATTTCCATGATTTATACGCAGCTGTTCAATTTGCTTTGCGAAAAGGCAGATGATGTGTATGGAGGAAGATTGCCGGTACATGTGCGATGCCTGATTGATGAGTGTGCCAATATCGGTCAGATTCCAAATCTGGAAAAGCTTGTGGCAACCATACGAAGCAGAGAGATTTCTGCATGCTTGGTTTTGCAGGCGAAGTCACAGCTGAAAGCGATTTATAAGGACAATGCCGATACCATTATCGGTAATATGGATTCGCAGATCTTTCTTGGTGGGTCGGAACAGACCACACTTAAGGATTTGAATGCTTCCCTTGGTAAAGAGACAATTGATATGTTTAACACCGGGGAATCACGTGGTAGCAATATGAGCTACAACCTAAATTATCAGAAGCTTGGAAAGGATTTGATGAGCATTGATGAGCTGGCTGTCATGGACGGTAGCAAATGTATCGTGCAGGTGAGAGGTGTGAGACCATTTATGTCTGATAAATACGACATCACCCAGCATCCGAATTACAAGCTGACATCTGATTACGATAAGAGGAACCATTTCGATATCGAGAAGTCCCTCAATCACAAGTTAATATTGAGAGCAGATGACGAATATGAGGTCATCGAAGTAGACGAAGAATAACTCTTTTGATTTGCGATAAAGGCAGACCTAAGAGTTTTTTTATTGCCCGGATTTCGGTTCGGGTGAGATACGGCCGTATTTCCAAGGTCAGTCGACGGGTCTTGGAGCAATAACGAAACACGACCTTTTGGTCAAGGATTTATATCACAAAAAGAAAACGGAGGATTTTAATTATGCAGTTTTTTCAGAGCGCAGTAGGAACATTACAGACATTAGTAGTAGCACTTGGAGCAGGTCTTGGTATTTGGGGTGCGATTAACCTTATGGAAGGTTACGGTAACGATAACCCGGGTGCAAAGTCTCAGGGTATGAAGCAGCTTATGGCCGGTGGCGGTGTAGCTCTTATCGGTACAACCTTAGTACCTTTACTTGCTGGTTTATTCTAAGAAGCAGCGTGGCAGGACCACGCAACAGTAACTATGTAGTCGGAGCCGGGAAGAGAGCCTGGCTCCTATCATGATAAGAAAATGGAGGATTTTAATTATGCAGTTTTTTCAGAGCGCAGTAGGAACATTACAGACATTAGTAGTAGCACTTGGAGCAGGTCTTGGAATCTGGGGTGCAATCAACCTTATGGAAGGTTACGGTAACGATAACCCGGGTGCAAAGTCTCAGGGTATGAAGCAGCTTATGGCCGGTGGCGGTGTAGCCCTTATCGGCACAACCTTAGTACCTTTACTTGCAGGTTTGTTCTAAGAAAGGCAGGGAGGGCATAAATGGAGAGCTTATTAGAAGATTTGATGGATTGGCTCGAAGATTTGCTCATATCAGGAATAATGACTAATCTGACCAATGCTTTTGATGCAGTGAATCAAGAGGTTGGCCAGATAGCAACAGATGTAGGTCAGACACCGGCAACTTATTTGCCCGGTGTCTACAACCTCATCAGAAATCTATCTGAATCTGTGATATTGCCGATAGCGGGGATTATCTTAACGTTTATTGCCTGTTATGAGCTGATACAGCTGGTCATTAGTCACAACAACTTAGCAAACTTTGAAACTTGGGTGTTTTGGAAATGGATCTTTAAAACTTTTGTGGCGGTTTGTTTGATTTCCAATACCTTTAATATAACCATGGCAGTATTTGATGTAGCCCAATGGGTAGTGCAACGGAGCGGAGGAATCATACAAGGAAGTACGGCGATTGATGATAGTACACTTGCAACCATGAGACTGACGCTGGCAACGAAAGAGGTAGGAGAGCTGCTGGGTATTTACCTGCAGTCGTTTATTGTGCAGCTTGGAATTCATATTCTCAGCATTGTGATTTTCGTAATCATCAATGGTCGTATGATTGAGATTTATCTTATGACCAGCCTGGCACCGATTCCTTTTTCGACCTTTGGTAACAAAGAGCAGAGCATGATGGGACAGAACTATTTAAGGTCTCTGTTTGCATTAGGCTTCCAGGGGTTCTTGATTCTGGTCTGTGTAGGTATTTATGCAGTACTGATTGCGAATGTGGCATTCACTTCAGATATCGTAGGTTCCTTGTGGAGTGTGATGGGATTCACGGTATTACTTGCATTTACCCTGTTTAAAACCGGGTCACTGGCAAAATCAATACTGCATGCACATTAGAAACGGAGGATTAGGATGGCAGCATCATATATATCTGTACCTCGTGACTTAACGAAGGTAAAGAGTAAGGTGATGTTCAATTTAACGAAGAGACAGCTGATTTGTTTTGGAGTGGCGGCACTGATTGGTGTTCCCACATTTTTTTTGCTCAAAAGCATCGGAAGTACAAGCATGGCAGCCATGGGAATGATGGTGGTTATGATGCCACTGTTTTTCCTTGCCATGTACGAAAAGAACGGTCAGCCTCTTGAGGTTTTTATGGGTCACTTTATTCAGGCGAATTTCACTCGCCCTAAGATTCGTCCGTACCAGACGGATAACTATTACACAGCCCTTATGCGTGAAATACAGGCAGAAAAGGAGGTAGAAGAAATTGTTCGTATTTCGAAAGAAAGACAGAGATCCGGAAATAGCATTACCGGAGCATCTGACAAAGGAAGAAAGAAAACAGGTTAAGGCTATCATCAAAAAAGCAAAAAAGAACGATGGAGTGCCAAGAACTGCTCAGCAGAGCATTCCCTTTGAGAGAATGTTTCAGAACGGAATCTGCAGAGTGGGAAGTGATTTTTATTCCAAAACCATTCAGTTTCAGGATATCAATTATCAGCTTGCTTTGCAGGAGGATAAGACAGAAATCTTTGAGGAATGGTGTTCCTTCTTAAACTTTTTTGATAGTTCAATCCATTTTGAGTTTTCGTTTATGAATATGGCAACGGATGCGGAAGCTTTTGGCAGAAGCATTGCTATTGCACATAAGAAAGACGAGTTCAACGGAATCAGAGATGAATATAGCTCCATGCTGTTTCATCAGATGGAGGCCGGTAATAACGGTCTGACCAAAACCAAGTATTTGAGCTTTGGTATCAAGGCTTCCTCCATGAAGGAGGCAAAACCGAGATTGTCCCACATTGAGACGGACATCTTGAATAACTTCAAAAGAATCGGTGTACGTGCTAAGTCTCTAAACGGATCAGAGAGATTGGAGCTCATGCATTCTCAGTTCCACATGGGGGAAGATGAGAAATTCAACTTTGACTGGAAGTGGTTGCCGGGTACCGGATTATCCGTAAAGGATTTTATTGCACCAAGTGGACTCAACTTCAAAAACGGCAGAACCTTTCAGGTGGGAAGCATGTATGGAGCGATGTCCTTTTTGTCCATTACGGCATCGGACATCAGTGACAGGCTGCTTGCTGATTTTCTCGGTATGGAATCCAGTCAGATTGTTACCATGCACATTCAGTCTGTAGACCAGAATGAAGCAATTAAGACGGTAAAGCACACCATCACAGAACTGGACAGAAGTAAGATTGAAGAGCAGAAAAAGGCAGTACGTGCCGGTTATGATATGGACATTATCCCTTCGGATCTGGCTACCTATGGCAACGATGCAAAGGCATTGCTTAAGGAACTGCAGAGTCAGAATGAGAGAATGTTCCTTTTGACATTTTTGATTTTGAATACCGGTAAGACACAGCAGGAGCTTGATAACAATGTATTTCAGGCATCCAGTATTGCTCAGAAGCATAACTGCAACCTGGTACGTCTTGATTACCAACAGGAGCAGGGGCTTATGAGCAGCTTGCCGCTGGCATTTAACCAGATTGATATTCAGCGTGGTATGACAACTAGCAGCACTGCGATATTTGTGCCGTTTACCACACAAGAATTATTCCAACCGGATAAGGAAGCTCTTTATTACGGATTAAATGCACTTTCCAATAACCTGATTATGGTGGACAGAAAGAAGCTTAAGAATCCGAACGGACTTATTCTTGGTACCCCGGGTTCCGGTAAATCCTTCTCTGCAAAGAGAGAGATTGCAAACGCATTCCTCGTAACTGATGATGATGTGATTATTTCGGATCCGGAGTCAGAATACAGCCCGCTTGTGGAGAGATTCGGAGGACAGGTTATCAAAATCAGTCCTACCAGCTCACAATTCATCAATCCAATGGATATCAACATGAACTATTCGGATGATGATAATCCGGTGGCTCTTAAGGCAGATTTTATTCTGTCGTTGTGTGAGCTTATCGTGGGTGGAAAGGAAGGCCTGCAGCCTATTGAAAAGACGGTTATTGACCGTTGCATTCATAAGATTTATCAGAAGTATTTTGAGAATCCGGCTCCGGAGAATATGCCCCTTTTGGAGGACTTATACAATGCGTTGCTGGAGCAGGAGGAATCCGAAGCCAAGCATGTAGCAACCGCACTTGAAATCTATGTGCATGGTTCCTTAAATGTGTTTAACCACAGAACCAATGTGGATATTACCAACCGACTTGTATGCTATGACATCAAGGACTTAGGCAAGCAGCTTAAGAAGATTGGTATGCTGGTAGTACAGGACCAGGTATGGGGCAGAGTAACGGAGAACCGTTCTGCAGGAAAATCCACCAGATACTATATGGACGAGATGCATCTTCTGCTTCGCGATGAGCAGACTGCAGCGTATACCGTGGAAATCTGGAAGCGATTTAGAAAATGGGGTGGTATTCCGACAGGAATCACACAGAACGTAAAGGATCTTTTGGCATCCAAGGAAGTGGAGAATATCTTTGAAAACTCTGACTTTGTTTATATGCTGAATCAGGCAGTAGGCGATAGACAGATCCTCGCAAAGCAGCTTAATATCAGTCCTCATCAGCTTTCCTATGTAACACATTCGGGAGAGGGTGAAGGGCTTTTGTTTTACGGAAATGTTATCCTGCCGTTTGTGGATAGATTCCCTACCGACCTCGAATTGTACAGATTACTTACTACGAAGCTTAATGAAGTGGTAGATTCACAGAAGGAGCCGAAGTAAATGAATGAAGAAAAAAAGAGTACAGGTAATGCCTCTAAGAAGTCCTCCCGGGCGACAGCACAGAAGTCTCCGGGAGAGAAGCTTAAAAACGAGCAGAGTGCCAGAAAGGCAGTAAGAGAAAAGCTTAGGTATGGAAAAAAGGATAATTCCCTGACATTAGAGCAGCAAAAGAAGTTAAAGGCAAAACAGAAAAAAAGTCAGAAGCTTTCCAATAGGGAGGCAGTTGCCAGGAGACAGTTTCATGAAAAGCTTAATGAGGCTAATGAAGATGATAATGTAGCTGTGGAAGCAACCAGTCGGGGAGTGGAAGGAGCCGGGCTTGCCGGGCAGAAGGTAAGGTCTGATATGTACCGGAAAAAGCTTTATACGAAAGCCGCAAAGGAATCCGAGAAGCTGGAGTCTGCCAAAAAGCAGACATCTGCGGAAATGTCGAAAAAGATTCAAAAGAGTCGAACCAAGAGGGAAATGATAGATGCCTATCAGAAAAAGAAAGCCAAGGAGGCTGCCGGTTCTGCAGGTGGTGTAGGAAAGAAATTTGTGGATAAGGCAGGAGATATGGTTGGGCGTATCGGAGAGTTTGTTTCGGAGCATATTTTACAGAATCCGAAGGTGTTGGTAATCGCAGGAATTATCGCTTTGATCATAATTGTGATTTCTTGTATGTTTACATCCTGTTCCTTAATGGCAGGCAGTACCGGCAGTGCTACAATTTCAACCAGCTATACGGCAGATGATGATGACATCTTAGAAGTAGATGCAGCTTATTCGGAGCTGGAAGCGGAATTGCAGGAGAAAGTAAACTCCATTGAGACGGATTATCCCGGATATGACGAATACCGTTATTCCTTGGCAGAAATTAACCACAATCCATACCAGCTTGCTGCAGTATTGACCGTACTGCATGAAGATTATACCTTACAGGAGGTTGGGGATACCTTAGAGCATATCTTTGACATCCAATATGAACTGACAACGCAAGAGATAGTGGAGATTCGAACCAGGACGGAAACAAGAACCAGATGGGAAGAACGCACCCGAATAGAGGAAAGGACCGGTACCAGAGTTGTGTGGGATGCCGAGCAAAGACGATTTGTAACGGAAACCTATACCTATGAAGTGGAAGTGTCCTATTGGGTAGAGGTTGAATATGAGGTGGAAGTGGAATATGAGTATTATATTTTACAGACCACGCTTACCAATGCAACCATGGATACTGCTGTCCGAAGCTATGGATTATCTGCTGGTGATATGGAGCGGTATGAGCTGTTGCTTGCAACCTATGGTAACAAGTCGTATCTGTTCGGTGATGATATTTACAGCACAGTGGATCCTGGAGAGTATCAGGATTATGAAGTGCCTGCAGAGTATCTGACCAATGTACGATTTGGAAACATGCTTCATGAGGCAGAAAGGTATCTTGGATATCCCTATGTGTGGGGTGGTTCTTCGCCAACCACAAGCTTTGATTGCTCCGGATTCGTGAGCTATGTCATTAACAACTGTGGTAACGGATGGTATGTGGGAAGGAAAACCGCAAACGGATTGCTTGGGTGCTGTACAACAGTATCCGCTGCTGATGCAAAGCCGGGAGATTTGGTTTTCTTTCAGGGAACCTACGAAACCACTGCGGCCAGCCATGTGGGAATATATGTGGGAGATGGGATGATGCTTCATTGCGGAAATCCGATTCAGTACACATCAATCAATACAAGCTACTGGCAACAGCATTTTTATACTTTTGGACGTATCAATGATTAAGCCCCTCATAGCAGGGGCTTTTGCTATGAAAGGAGTGCAGTTTTATGTACGAGAAGTTGGATAAGCTCCGAGCAGAACTTGGAAAAGCAAAACAGCGTAGAGCAGAAGCGGATGCCAAGGTAAAGCAACTGGAGCAGAAATTAAAGGAAGCAGAAAATACTCAGATTCTTGCAGAGGTTGGAGCTCTTAAGCTGACACCCGAACAGCTGGCACAGTTTTTACAGATGGCTGCCGCCGGACAGTTAGGAGCTGCGCAACCTGCAGTATTACAGAAGTCCATTATGACGGAGCAAGAGACTGAGGATGATTATGAAGAAAGTGAGGATTTTGAAGATGAAGAAAATTAGTATTGGAAAAAAGGTAGGTGGGGTGATTACTCTTGCCGCTGCATTTGTAATCGGCGTAGCTCCCATGACAGCTTTTGCACAGGAAAATCCGAGTGCAAGCGAGATAAGAATCGAAACAAGTGTATCCGGCAATGCGATTGCAGATAAGCCGACAGAAACCAGCTTAAATAACGCAGTGGATATGGAAAATGTGACAGAAGCAGGCGATACCGAGCTCCCTTACAGCTATACTGTGAACGAAGATGGCAGTATCGTATTTAATTTCAACGGAGAAGAGTATACCTACGGTGCCGAAGAGGATCCGACAGGAAAACTCAAAGAGAATGTATACCGTTTGAATGTGAGAACCGGAGCAGGCATGGATTATGAAGTAATCGACCAGCTTTGCCCGGGCGAAGAGGTATCCGTGATTGGTACGGAGGGTAATTGGTATCAGATTATTGTTCCTGAGAAAACAGGATATGTCCATAAGAACTATTTGGATGTCATTGAGTCTGCAACGAATGAAACGGATGCAGCTCTTTTGCAGATGTTTATGATGATGTTTATGGATTGTATGAACAGACCGGAGGATATAAATATGGCACTGACTCCTGATGGTAACATGAATCTCATTGATGATTACGGTTCTGCTACAGGCTCCGGTAAGCAGTTCATTACACTGACAACCAAAAACGGTAATTACTTTTATCTTATTATCGACAGAGATGA
The DNA here is from genome assembly GCA_045579665.1 of Lachnospiraceae bacterium. Lineage (GTDB taxonomy): Bacteria > Bacillota > Clostridia > Lachnospirales > Lachnospiraceae > COE1. Next base: position 26,585 of record JAZNMO010000059.1, on the reverse strand, counting down.
TAACGGAACGGAAACTGTTCACTTCCTCAATCTGGTAGATGAAGCAGATTTACTTTCTCTAATGGATGAGGAAGAAGCAAAGCAGCATACGGATTCAGCTACTTCCGATGGGGAGCCTGTTGTAACACCGGGCGTAGAAACTCCGGATGAGCCTGTAAAGGAACCGGTGGAAGAACCCACGGAAGAACCGGCAACAGAAAAGAAATCTCCTACGGGTGCTATGGCCCTTATTTTACTTGCTGCAGTAGGTGGCATCGGAGGTTATCTCTATATCAAGAAGGGTAAGAGTAAGGATAAGGTATCTGGTCCGGATCCTGATTTTGATTATAACGAGGATGAGGAAGATTATCTTGCCGGATTAGATGAAGAGGATGACATCATCGGGGAAATTCCTGAAGAGGAAGAATAGGAGGAAGCTATGGCAAGAAAATCGCGATATGCAGATTATTACAGAGGTGCCTTGACAATTGGGAAAGTAAAGAGACATTCTACCCGGAAGTCGATTCTTGGCAGACTGAAAGAATTGAAGGGTCGGGAGTTTTCGGTAAATGTTCCCATAGCGGGAAATGATGGACAGTAGACCTTTTCATTTGGATAAGGTTGCAATTCGTATGGTAAAGGAACCTCCGCTTTTTAGTGAGGTTCCCATAAACAGCCCACAGGCTGCGGTAAAGATGATGGCAGACACTTTGAAGGATTATGACAGAGAAGTGTTTGCCATTATTAACTTCCGTCCGGATTTAAAACCTATCAATGTGAATTTTGTCAGCATGGGTGCGCTGGATCAGTCGCTGGTGCATCCAAGAGAAGCTATCAAGTCCATGGTATTATCCAATGCTGCTTCGGTGATGATGGTTCATAACCATACCACCGGTGCCGTGTTTCCGAGTAAGGATGATGTTGCGGTAACAGACCGTATGGCTCAGCTTTGCAGCATGCTTGGAATTAAACTACTGGACCATGTGATAGTAGGGCCGGGGAATGATTATTACTCTTTTCAGGAAAAGGGAATATTGCCGGTTCCTAATTTGAAATATGAAACGAATATAGAACAGTTAGAATTTGGAGGGATGAAAGTGGCAGAAACAGCAACTATGGAAAAACAATCCGTAAAAGAAGTAAGCTTTGTGGTAGCAGAGTGTAGTGAGTTTCACAACATGGGAGAGTTGCATGAAAATGTGGGAACCGTGAAGGAAGCGATTGCCTTGTTTGAGCAGATCCCACCGGAGAGAATGCATGGGATTCCTGCAATCGGGATTCGTGTCACGGATACGGACAATCCGGAGCTTTTTACGGAGATTGATATTGTAAGGGGCAAGACAATAGATGTGGATATGCTTTCTTATGTTCCGGAGATTGCTAATAATAAAGCAGCACAGTTTGCTATAGCAGAGATGATTCATGCAATGCCGGAGGCTGAGATTATTGGTGTGTTACCGGAAGAGATTCAGAAGAAGGTAGGCGTGATTGAGTCCAGGGAAAAGCAGGCAGAGCAGCTTAAGGAAATCACAGATAAGCTAGAGCAGGGAGTATCGGATGTATTCTCCAGTGACAATTATAAACAGTTCCTTGATACGATGGCGAAGTTCCCTCGCTATTCCGTAAATAACAACATTCTGATTATGATGCAGAAGCCGGATGCACAGATGTGTCAGAGCTTTACCGGATGGAAGGAAATGGGCAGATTTGTGAAGAAGGGGGAGAAGGGAATTAAGATTCTTGCTCCGGCACCCTATACCATTCAGAGAGAGCAGACCAAGCTTGATGACAGAGGGAACCCGATGCTGGACAAGGATGGGGAGCCTATCATGGAAAGTGTTGAGATTAAGGTGAATGCCTTTAAGGTGGTAAGTACCTTTGATGTTAGTCAGACAGAAGGGAAGGAGCTTCCGACTCTTGGTGTGGATGAACTGACCGGTGGCGTGGATGGATACGGAACCTTCATGGAAGCATTGAAAGAGGTGTGTCCGGTACCGATGACTTTTGAGAATATCGAAGGTGGTGCCAAGGGCTTTTACAGTCAGACAGAAAAGCGAATTGCTATTCAGGAGGGCATGAGTGAAGCACAGACGGTAAAGACAGCCATTCATGAGATGGCACATCAGAAGCTTCATGCAATTGAGAATCATGGACCGAAACAGACCAGGGGTAGTAAAGAGGTTGAGGCTGAAAGTGTGGCATATACAGTATGCCAGCATTACGGTATTGATACTTCTGACTATTCCTTTTCTTATGTGGCAGGTTGGTCAGAGGGAAAGGAGATGCCGGAGTTAAAAGCATCTCTCGATACAATTCGCAGAGCTGCATCGGAAATGATTACTGCCATTGATGAAAAGGTGGAAGAGCTTGTGGCACAGAAGACACAGGAGCAGATAGCAGCGGTTCCTGAGAGTTCTAAGCCTGATACAGTAGACCGCAAGGAGGAATTGGCAGAGCTTTTGAAAGCGACTGTTGAGAAAGTGTCTGCGGATACAAAGAAGGAAGACAAAACAGTGGGTGAATTGAAGCCGGAGAAGAAAACGGTGGAAAAGAAAGTACCTAGCAAAAAGAAATCTGTTAAGAAGCAGATTGCAGAAAAGAAGGAGAAATCTGAGAAAACGGCAAAAACGAAAAAGACAGAAACAAAGGATCTTGGGGAAGCGATTTAGCTTCTCTTAGTAGAATACGGAGGATATATATATGGCAACAAAAGCAGAATTGGCAAGGGAAGAAGCAAGACGCAAAAGAGAGTTTTATGCAAAACTTCTTGGCGTAGTACTGGAGGCAATAGCAAAGCATACCACTCATATGCAATCGAAGTTGGATTTCAAAGTGCGATTTACCGGGAGGAACAGATACATTCATTTTTCAGTGTATGGATTTAAGATGAATGTTTTGATTTATACCAAGGGGCAGGTGGTTATTCAGTTAGAGGAAATGTGTCATGGTGAGTATGAACAGCAAATCTATGAGTATACAGATTCTGTCGAAGAGCAGGAAGCATGCTTGGTACGGTTGAAAGAAATTATGGATTTTATGATTCCGTTGTTTACCGGCGATGGTATTGTTGACCCACATACTTTCATGGATTATTTGAAAGAGGATTTAGAAGATGCATATAGAAAGGTGCAGAAGGACTGGAAGCGTTATGAAGAGGATGAAGAATAATTTGGGAGGATGCGTATGAAATTAGTGATAGCAGAAAAGCCATCCGTGGCACAATCCATTGCAAAGGTCATTGGAGCCACTGACAGACAGGATGGATATTTGGAAGGAAACGGTTATATCGTAAGCTGGTGCGTGGGACATCTGGTGGAGCTTGCAGAGCCGGAAGCCTATGATGAGAGATATGCCAAGTGGAATTATTCGGATTTACCGATTTTGCCTGACCGGTGGGAGTATCAGGTATCGGAATGCACCAAGAAGCAGTTTAAGGTTTTGAAGGAGCTGATGAAGCGTGAGGATGTGAGTTCCCTTGTGGAGGCAACAGATGCCGGACGAGAAGGAGAGCTTATCTTTCGGTTGGTGTATCATCAGGCAGGCTGTAAGAAGCCTTTTGAGAGATTATGGATTTCTTCCATGGAGGATGCAGCCATCTTAGACGGATTTGCCAATCTTAAGAGCGGAAGTGAATATGATGCTTTGTATGAAGCGGCCATTTGCCGAGAGCGTGCCGACTGGATGGTTGGTATGAACGCTACCCGGCTTTTTTCAACTCTTTACGGACAGACCTTGAATGTAGGGCGTGTGATGACTCCGACTCTTGCAATGCTTGTTATGAGAGAAGCAGAGATCAGCGGATTTAAGCCGGAACCATTTTATACGGTGGCTATTACTGTAGGTGGTGTAACAGCGACCAGTGAGAGGTATTTAGTAAAATCTGAAGCTGAGGATGTACTGCGGAATGTGAAGGAAGCCGGGAACGCGGTTATTCGAAAAAACCGGACAACTGAAAAGCAGGAAAAGGCACCGCAGCTTTATGATCTTACCAATCTTCAAAGGGATGCTAATAAGATGCTTGGATTTACCGCACAGCAGACCTTGGATTATGCCCAGAGCCTTTATGAAAAGAAGCTCATTACCTATCCAAGAACAGACAGCAGATTTTTGACAGAGGATATGGCTGCAGGCCTGCCAAAGTTGTCAAATTCTGTGGCAGAGAAATTTGGTTACACGAAGGGATTTTCTCCAAATTGTAAGCAGGTCATTAATAACAAGAAGGTAAGCGATCACCATGCGATTATTCCAACAGCGAATATTGTGGATGTGAATTATGGAGAGCTTCCGAGCGGAGAGCAAAAGGTGCTGAGCTTGATTTCCTGCAGGTTTCTTGTGGGTATGGCAGAGCCTTGTGTGGTAAATGAAACGGAGCTGGAATTTGAAGCTGCAGAGGTTACTTTTAAGGCAAAAGCGAAGCTTATTGTGAAAAAGGGCTGGCGTGATATTCAGGAATGGTTCTTTGTGGCAAAGAAGGAAGAAACAGAGGATTCAGACGAGGAAAGGATTCTTGATAATCTGACTTTCTTTGAAGAGGGGAAAACACTTCCTGCAAGAGATCCGGAAGTGAAGGAAGGAAAGACATCTCCCAAGAAGCATTTTACGGAAGATACTTTGCTGAGTGCAATGGAGCATGCCAGCGCAGATGAAATGCCAGAGGATGCAGAGCATAAGGGAATCGGTACACCAGCAACTAGAGCCGGTACTATCGAGAAGTTGGTTCGCATTGGCTTCGTGGAACGTAAGGGAGACAAGAAAACGAAATACCTGATTCCTACCCATAAGGGTACTGCGTTGATTACGGTTATGCCGGAAGAGATTCAGTCGGCATCCATGACTGCAGATTGGGAAGAGAAGCTGATTGATATTGAGAGAAAGAAGTTTTCTGCGGATGAGTTTATCAGAGAAATCAGTGCCATGATTACGGAGTTGGTACAGACCTATAAGGTAATCGAGGATGCTGAGGTTTTGATGCATCCGATGAATGAGCCGATTGGTGTATGTCCATGCTGCGGTAAAAATGTGGTGGAGAAGAGTAAAGGATTCTTTTGTGAAAACGGAGATTTTGCGTTATGGAAGAATAACCGTTTCTTTGATTCTCTTAACAAGAAATTAACCAGGCAGATAGCGGAGAAGCTTCTTAAGGACGGCAAGGCGAAGTTGAAAGGCTGCCGAAGTGCTAAGACCGGGAAGACCTACGACACAACGGTAGTGATGACAGTGGGAGATGGGCAGAGGGTCCAATTCTCCTTAAGCTTTGAAAAAGGAGGTAAGTGAAGTATGAGCAAAATCAAAAAATGGGATGAAATTCATGGCGAACATGTAGAGGATGAGGTGTCTGTTACAGATCCGGAAGAAGTTGCCGGAACAGGCCCTTCCATTAGAAGGAATCCGATGAAAGGGGTTGAGGATATGGTGGAGCAGAATGATAACAACCTGGACGGTGTGATTAACAATGTGCAAGCAGATCCTATGACCGGAGCATTGGAGATTTCGAAGGAGGATAAAAAATCTGTTTTGGAAAAATTGAAGGAGCAGCAACAGGTTCCGCGTCCGGTTCCGGAACAGATGGAGCATAAGCCATCCTGTCTTTGCCCTTTTGAAAGAGAGATGATGTAGATGGCTTCTGACAAAATCAGGATTTTTGTAAAACTAACGAAAGAGGAAAAAGAGCTTATCCAGAAACGTATGAAGGATGCGGGCATTCAGAATATGAGTGCCTACATCCGAAAGATTGCTCTAAATGGCTATATTGTTCAGATTGATATGAAGGAGATAAAAGAGATTCTTCGGCTTGTAAAAATCTGCAGCAATAACCTAAATCAATACGCAAAAAAGGCGAATGAGTCAGGACGTATTTACCAGGAAGATATTTCAGAACTCAAAGGGAATCAGAAGGAGATTATTCTTCTTTTGGGAACCTTACTGGATGAGCTTACAAAAATCATGTAAAGGTAGGTGAGAAGGATTGGCAGCAACAAGATTGATTGCGATGCATGTGAATAAAGGGAGAACGATAGCACAGTGCCTTAAGGACAGAACGGATTATGCATTGAATGAGGATAAGACGGAGCAGGGAGCTTTTGTCTCTTCCTATGCATGCAATGTGGAGATAGCAGACAAGGAATTTGCGGAATCCAAAAGAGAATACTTAAGGCTGACCGGCAGGCAGTACAAGGGAGATATTATCGCGTATCAGATACGCCAATCCTTCAAGCCCGGGGAGATTACCCCGGAGGAGGCAAACAGGATTGGCTATGAAACTGCCATGCGTTTTACCAAAGGCAATCATGCTTTTATCGTAGCAACACATACGGACCGAGCACATATCCATAATCATGTGATTTTCAATTCCACTAATTTGGATTGCAATAGGAAATTCAGAGACTCGTGGTTTATTGCTTTGGCATTGCAGAAGCTCAGTGACTTGGTGTGTTTGGAGCATGGACTGTCTGTCATCAAACCAAGGAAACCGGGCAATAGAGAGAAACGTACCGAATATCCGGAGAAGGAAAGCTTCCGGGCGAAGATTTGTGAAGATATAGATGCTATCCTAGCTAAGGGTCCTGTAGATTTTGAAGAGTTCCTGAGAATGCTTAAGGAACAGGATTATGAAATTAAGCGTGGTAAGAATATTGCACTTAAAGGAAAAGGGCAGAAACGTTTTATACGTTTTAAGTCACTTGGCGAAGGATACACGCAGGAGGATATTGAAAAGCGTATTCATGGCGAAGGGGAGCCGGTGCGAGAGAAGACTACTTCAAAGAAACGTTGGAGCAAGCCTAAACGGGATTTTGATTTATTGATTGATATTCAGGAAAAAATGAAGCAGGGAAAGGGCGGCAGTTATACCAGATGGGCGACTGTTTATAACATTAAGCAGATGGCTCAAACGCTACTCTTTTTGCAGGAGAGGGATATTCGTGATTATCAGGTTTTAGTAGATAGAGCCAGTGGTGCAACACAGCGTTTTAATGAATTGGCACAAACCATAAAGGATGCTGAGAAGCGATTAGGTGAGATTGCAGTCTTAAGGACGCATATCATTAACTATGCCAAGACCAGAGATGTGTATGTGGCATATCGCAAGTCAGGATATAGTAAGAAATTCTTTGAGGCACATCGTGAAGAAATCACACTTCATAAGGCAGCAAAGGAGGCGTTTTCCGGATTGCCCGGGCAGAAGATTCCAAAGGTAAAGGAGTTGAATGAGGAATACGCAAAGGTGCTTGCGACGAAGAAATCTGCCTATGCAGAATACCGCCAAGTGAAGAAAGAGATGCAGGATTATGTAACTGCGAAACATAACGTGGATGCATTCCTGAATGCTCAGGAAAAAGAGCAAATGCAGATGGAGGAGCAGAAGCGGAAAAAGCAAAAGGACGCAAGGTAGTAGTATTCAGCACTCACGAAGTGAGGGCGTAGCCAGTCAACGAAGGTTGGCTGTTTGGAGGGGATTGGGGATACGCCACAACAAGCAAAAAGGCATCGGGTGCGCACCGATGCACTGCTTGCCACTTTGTTGTGGAAATCCGAGAATTAGGGCTAAAATACGCCCTTTTAGAAACGGAGGAAGAGCATGTTAGGAGAAAATGAGAAAGAAACTCAGCTTGCATATCAGCTGGAGGACAGAATAATCCGTATTCAGGAATGTGATGGTGGCTATGACTATTCCATCATGGACAAGAATTACCGGGAGATAGACGGAGGCGTGTATGATGATCCGGATGCAGACATTCGTTTTGTGTTGCTGTCGATTGCTGAGGAATTGAAAATGTATCCGGATACAAACGGTGCCAAAGGTCAGATTAACATGGAGAGCAGGCTGATACCGTTAGATTTTGATGAAGTAGTCATGAACGAAGAGGAAGCAAATCGTATCGGTTCTGCAGTTTACCAAAGCCGTACCGTAATGGAATTTAAGGCCAAGACGGAACAGTTCTTTCAACCAATTGAGGGAATGAGTGCAACTGAGATTGAGGAACTGGTGGAAGAATACGTAACGAACAAACTCAGGGATAATGACTTTGATGCAGAGGTCTGTGGCGTAGTAATTTCCGGAAGCAGATGCCGGGGTCTGGAAGGAAAACATTCAGACTTGGATGTGGTAGTAGAGTATACCGGCGATGAAAGAGAAGATGATATGTTTAACCTGCTTCATGAGGATAAGTTTTCCATCGGTGGAGTGAAGGTGGATATCAATCCGATTATAGAATGCAGGACCGGTACACTGGAAGAATACTTGCCGGGCGTTGAGAAGTATTTGGAAGAAAAACGTCAGAAGGTGTCGGTCAGGGAAAAGCTGAAAGAGAAACAGAACGAGATTCAGGGAAGAAAAGAAAAATCGGAAAAAGATATGCACAAGAAAATTGAAAATATGAGATAAGTTGTAACAGGAGCCGGGCGAGGTTTGTGGTCAAATGAGAGACTGTAGCTTCGCCCGATTTTTTTGTTGGTGCAAAATCATAAATGATATGGTAAAATAGAGTCGTAGCCGGAGGACAGATTCAAAGGGGATGCAGTTGATTAAAAGAATACTTAAGAAAATTGCATTTGAAATAAAAATGCATTGGCTGGATGCAAACTGGAAAATGAAATTCTTTCGCTGCTGGGAAGCGTATCCGCCATCATTTTACTACAGATATACAGAAGAGGAACGAAAAAAAATCATTGCACGTAATCGTGCCGAAATCTTAAAACTTATCGAAGAACTTGCAGATAGGAAGACGAATCCTGCAAGATAGTATAAACCTATTTTTATTGAGTTAGAGGAATCATGATAGAACAAAAACTAGCGTGGTTCCTTTTTTGTGTCCGTTTTTCTGGACTTCTTTTCTGATAAGCTTATAACGCAGAAGGAAGAATATAGAAGGATGGGAAATGGTTTCTGTGACGTTCTGTGACGCTTCGCATTACCTAAGATTAGTACGGGGAGATGGAGAAAAACTCAAGAAATGCAAAGATATCTTTGATTTTGCATATTTCTGTGGTATAATTTATTCGATAGAATATAATCACCCATCTTATAAGGAGACTAACTATGAAATTAATAAGCTACAATAGACTTTTTAAGCTAATGATAGATAAAGGTGTTAAGAAGACAGAATTAGCTAAGATGGCAGATATTAGTCAAACAACATTAGCGAAGTTATCAAAAAATCAATATGTATCAATGGATGTGTTAGTGAAAATTTGCGATAGTTTGGATTGTACATTTGATGAGATTATCGAATTAATAAAGATTGAGGAAAATGATACTAATAACATGAATGGAGGAGCAGTACGTGAAGAACAGTAGGAGAGCAGACAGTACTGTTGCAATAGAGGAATATGTGCCAGATTTGTCTGAGGAATATCAGGCAAAATTTACGGCTTTGGTTGATAAACTTGAAAGCGCATTGCCGCATAACAGGAATTATTTTTTGGAAGAGGAAATAAAAAGGATAGAGGTTGAGAGCATCTCCGACTGTTCCGATATTGAATTACTTAAGTATATGGCGAGTGTTAGTTTGCTAAAAGATCTATCATTGCAGGGCTGGCAGTTTAAGGCAGAGTCTGGCAAACTGCATTTGTTTATGAATGAAGAAAATTTGGATGATAAGGCACATATACGTTATAGACTGAGTGCGGAGAGAAATGCTCAATTCAAGACGGAGAGCATTAAAAAATTTATTATCAAAATGGAAAAACCTCGATTACATAATGGAGAGGAAGTATCTATTAAGAACCTAATAGGAGATAAAGAGCAGTTAATAAATAATATACAGGCAAAATGTAAGGTTTGTGAACCGTACATCCAATTAGTGACACAAGAAAAGGATGAATTTACCGGAATAGAGTTGTCCGATATCTGGAGATATTTCAGATATACTTGGGCTATTCCATATAAAACGATGCCGGGAAGAAATCTTTTTTATTTGGTTAGAGATCGTGCACATCGTTATCATCCAGTTATGGGCATATTTGCATTGGGAAACTCTGTTTTAAACCTTTCGGTGAGAGATGAAGATATAGGTTGGACTGTCGAAGCAATCAGAAGTAATATGCAGCAAAAGGTGGAGATTTCTTTTTGTGAGCAAGAGGTGGCAGGAACCGATGGCGGAAAGATAAAGGCGAAGATTGTAAAGAAAATAGAAACAGACGAGGAATATGAAATTCGAATTCAAGACTATGCAAACAAAATAATGCCATTGCTAATTCAAAACATTGATGCTGCTATTGGTGATATATACACAAAGGATTTGGGTTATCATAGAAATACTAAATATCCGAAGGCGGAGTATATAGAATATTTGGTTAACCTTGCTGTTGAGTTGGAAGCATTGTCAATAAATAATAAGAATAACGAAAAGAATCCAAATTGGGTAGAGGAAACACAAAAACCGTTATTTAAGAAAAAGAGAGCTATTGAACTGGCAAAACTACTAAAGGCGAAAAAGATATTTGTGGAGACACCATATGAGGATAACCGAGAGAAACTTCAATTCCTGTTATCAAAGGAGGAGGGAAGAAAAGCTATAACTACTGCGTTGATAGCAAACAGAAAATGTAAAATAGGTTCCAATATGATGGACATTATTGTTTGTGGTTCAATTCCACCATATAACGAATTGCTAGGTGGAAAGTTGGTTAGTATCCTGGCGTGTAGTCCAACTGTTATTAGGGATTATACTCATAAGTATGCACAACAAGTAAGTGAAATAGCCTCTCGTATGAAGGGACAACGTGTGGTAAGAGATTGCCGGTTGGTATATCTGGGGACTACAAGTCTTTATGCAATGGGAAGCAGTCAATATAATCGGATAAAGGTTCCGTTGCAAAACGGTTTGAAACTTGAATATGAAAAAATGGGAATAACTGAAGGTTTTGGAACTGTGTATTTCTCAAATGACACCTCTTCAATGTTTTCAAGAATATTAGAGATTATGGATGGAGGAAAGAAAATCAGCCATGTATTTGGGGAAGGTACAAGTCCTAGATTTCGAATGATTAGTAGAGGATTAAAGGCTATTGGAATTAGAGCGGATGCCTTTTTGAAGCACTATTCACCAAGAATTGTATATTCAATTAATCTCGCTAATAATACAAACGAATTCCTATTAGGAATAGACAAAGATGTAGAGTATGGCTTTGATATAGATGATGATCTGGATGTTCAAGCCCATACGCAATATCTGATTGATTACTGGTATAACAGATGGCTTGAGATGAGGTTAAAATCTGTTGACATTGAGAAGAGGCTTGAAGCATTTGATATTTCGGAAGTTCTGTTAAGTACAAAGTGCTAGGAGGATGACTATGGGTAATTTGGATTTTGTAAAAAAACTATATAATGGTAAGAATTGTTACTCTGATCATATGAGTGAAGAGGAACTTGAACTTATCCACATACATTCAAGAGTCGAAGATATTATATTGGAACTGTTGAAATCGAAAAAAATTGTGTTCTTAACGGGAAATCCAGGCGATGGAAAGACATTCTTGATTAAAAGACAACTAGATAAAATTAAAGCATTAAACACATATATTGAAACTGACTTGAACAGAGTTGCAAATTATGAAGAGGTAGCGAACAAGATTGTTGAATGCTATGAGCAAGAACTGCCTGCGATTATTGCAGTGAACGAATATCAGTTTTACCAGCTGTGTAAGATTATGAAGAAGATTAATAATAATATATACACAGAAACAATGAATGTAAAAAATGATTGTATTATTTATGATATTCCGAACGTTTCAATTAAAAGAATTGTGATTGTTGATTTAAATGAAAGAAGTTTGTTGGATAAGGACAGGGCTTTAACGGAAGAGGTGATGGACAGAATCTGTACTCTCCTGAAGTCAGAGGAAATCCAGAATACTCAGCTTAAGAAAAATCTGACAGCAATTGAGAATAGACAGATTAGGAATCAGCTTATAAAGATTATTGAACTGGCAACAACTAGCTGTGAGCATTATGCTGTTAGAGATATTTTAGGAGCAGTATCCTTTATTTTGACAGCATGTACATTTGAAGAATATGAAGGCATGCCATATTATGATGCGGTTTTTGAAAGTACAAATCCTTTGCTGGAAACAATAAAGCAGTTTGATCCGATTTATTTGTCTCATTCTGTAATGGATGAAGCTTTATGGAATGGAGAAATAAAAGAAGGATGGATTCTTGATGCACCGACAGAATGGCCTAATGCTGAAAAATACGAGGAGAATGTGGAAGGGGCTGTGGAATGCTTCAAGTCAATAAAGAGAAAGTATTATTTTGAGAATGAAGAAGGTGTAAGCTTATTTATGCTACAGCCGGATGAAATAAAAAGATGTACAGAAATATTCACTTCGTTTGAAACACAAAAAAAGCAAATAAAGGAACGTATTATTAGGGGGCTGAATAAGCTTTTCTTGCCTTCCAGTGATGACAAGAAGTTGCTAAGAATATGGACAACACACAGGTATGATTTAAGTATTGATGCTGGGGTAGCAATCTCTAGTAGATATATAGATGCCAGTGAGTTGGAGATTAAGATGCCTAAGCCTAATGATTGGATGGAAGGAATGGAATATGTTCCAAATCATGTGCTGCTTAAGCCACGTGAACAAGAGAGGCCTGTGTTAATATTGGATGTGGATTTTTTAAGGACGCTTGATGCAGTCGAAGCAGGATACCCGATAGGGCTTTTGGCTCCGCAGTATGAGCAAACTGCAGCTAGGTTTTTACGTCAATTGGATGACTTTAACCTAACTGAAGATAACGATGATGGAGAAATCATAATAGCGAACAGGAAGAAGAGCTATAAAAAGTCTATCTACGTGATTGATAACAAATACAGTTTTGAGGAGGAAGACTAATGGCAAAGAACGACAAGATAAATAGCCTGGGCGATGAAGTTTGTAAGGACTTTTTAGGATTTACACCAACCTCGAATTCAACAAAGCCTCCTCATATTGCAAATGGTTTATTTAGAGAATGCTCGGGTGAGATTTGCGATTTTAGAGATGTTCACGAATGGATAGTAAGTGAAAGGCGAAAGGATGCAATCAGTTCAGAGGAAATAGTAAAGAAATATGATGAAATTCTGTTAAAAGGAACAAATGAAAATCCGTCAAATATCAAGCAAGTACGATTTTTATTTGAAGAGATTTTTAATCCGGATCATACCGTATATCCAAACTATGACCATTCGGTTGTTAATATTAGTTCACATTGGTTGGTTAAGAAGAGTGTTCCGTCTGAGGCAAGAATTGGCAGATACATATTTGAAATTCTGTCAAAAAAAATTGACGGGAAGATGTCACCAATACTTGATTTATTGAAGAAAGCTTTGGAGGTTGATAATGATGACCTTACAAGGATATTAAAGCCTATTATAGTATTTCCGTCCGACAAAGAGAAGAGAACTCTTAATGGTGTGAATTATCCGGAAGATAGCGAGATTAAATGGGACAGTTGCAAGGATACTATCCGGAAGGGGTTTGATAACCTTGCGAATACTATGGTGCGGGTTGGAGATGATAGAAACTCTTTACTGGTATTAGAAAGAATTACTAATTTTTCTTGTTTTTCAGCATTTTTGTATTTGATTAATGCGCATTCAGCGGTGTATGGCGGAAAAAGAATACCAATACTTATTGATTCGGGCGAAAACATGGAATCAATAAAAAAGGCAAGTGAACAGTGTTTTGCATATGCGAAGACTGCAGTGGAGGATTATTTTATTGAATCTATAAATAGTATTTTACATACTGAAATTGCACATAATAAAAAAGATGCATGTTTAGAGTGGATTAAAAGAATGAATTTTTCTTCACAAACGAGAGAAGAGGAGATAACCAGTGCATTGAATAGTTATTTTGAGAGCTTTTGTGAGGATGAGGATGAACCAATACATGCACTTGCACATGCGATACAAATAATATTATATACGTTTGATTACAAAAACAATTCACCTTCTGAGTTTTGTAGAGTGCTTGGGACAAGGTGTGGGTTAGCTGGACCGAGAGGAAATGCTGCAAAGAAAAGGTATTTAATTAATAGCTTTACTCTTGAAACTATTACATATAGTTTATTGACAGATGACGATATAGACGGTGGATTGGAATTGCGTGAACTGAGTAAAAAGGCGTTGGATGCATACTGTATTTTGTTGGGTGCAGATGTTGACAATGAGTATCGTGTACTGGAAGAGATAAATATTGCACAATCTACTCCAGGCGATTTACGAGGCGATCTGGCACTAAATGCACAAAAATTAGCAGATCTATATATTGCATTGGGCCTGGCTCATAGATATGCAGATGGTGTGACGCTTATAGGAAGGAGACAGTAAATGGCTACTAGATTATTAACTCAAGTTGTAACTAGAATTGTAAACAATAAAGAAAAGACTGGTACCTATGGTGTTTCGATTTTAAATTTACCCCATTTTGATTATGCGGATTTTGTCCAGAGTTTAAAAGGAGATAAGTTTAAACAAGTTTTCTTCTTGGGATTTACGTATGAGGACGAAGCCTTATTAAAGGGTACATTACCTACAATCGATGATGTAAGTTATTCCTTTAGTATTGAGGAAGCTGAGGAATCAAGAAACAGTGGTAACGAAGATGTTTTTCGAGTATTAGTGATTAAGAGGGCTGAGATTGAAAAGCTTTCTTCATTGAGATGGTTTCACGAAGTAACAGTTGATATGGTATATAATCAGAGTTGCCAATTCGTGATGGATGAGCTAAAAGAGACGAATTCAGTTATCAATTCTTTAGTCCATGCATTGAAAAGAAAATCTATAAGAGACGTTTTGGGATTTGAAAGAGTTCTGGAATATTTACAGGAGTTAATATATTCTCCATTAGAGGAATTACCAAATAAAATAAAGGATTCATATTATAAGTTGGGATTACTCAGGGATAATTCTCTTGATGCCGGTAATCCGTCAACAGAAGATATTGTGGCTAGAATAAAACGGAATCACAGACTTGTAGAAAGAATAGGAAACCTTGAACAGGCAGAAAGACAGAGTATTACAAACTACTATGCCAATGGAGAAGGAAACAAGTCAGTTCCTAGGTTGATTTTGCAATATTATGCAAAAAAAGAATTACAATTATTGAATCAAATGGAACTTAACGAGGTTGAAGAGTGTTTAAAGGCGGCAAAAAAGAAGCCGGGAAATCCTCCGAAGCCAAAGAACAAAACCAACACTATGAATCCCACCTCTATGGCATCTCAAATGATATTTGATGGAAATGCGCAACAAATACAAGATGTATTAGCCCAGCTTAAGCAGAAGGTAGACGATAGAAGCAATAATGGAAAGCGCGAAAGGGTTGATATAGAAGTTGATGGTACTAAAATGCAGATTAAAGCAGAGCCTATTACTGAGCGCATTGCTGTAGAGTTAACAGATGAAACTGATTATGGTGGAATCATTCGTGCCGATGTACAGTCTCCCGATGAAGCTATAGCGGATATAGATAAATATGAGTATTTGCCATTTACGGAGAAGATGCTAGATAGAGTTTGGGAAAGCTTGCGTAAAATTGGTGATTTAGTGGCTGATGGGGAGAGTATTTCTCAATCATTAAAGAATTATCTCGAGGCACGTAAAAAGATTAACAAATACAGAATGAGACTTCAGGATGCACCTATGTTCCCTGTCCTGGCGGACAAGGAAGCTTTTACAGATTATTTAGTTGCATATGAGAAACTGCTCATATCAATAAACAGTGATTTCTCTAAAATATGGCAAATAGCTCCTTCAAACGCCAAGGAAATTGTTAACACGATTATTTCTATGGATAATATATTTGTAGAGGGAGAAAACAATTTTCATGCAATGCCAACTCCACTAAATCCGCTATTTCTTTGGAAATATATCAAGTTGGCAGACGAGATTTTAGATAGTAAAGGTGTGGAAAGTACAGAAGAAGGTAGTCTTTCTGATAATGACAAGAATTTTATCATTAGAAAGGCAGATGATATACCAGATCCCTTATCTGTTATGTTATTGCCAGCAACAGTTCATAGAGGTGGGGGAGAATTCTTACCATTAACTGGTAGAGTTGGCAATATACCTATTTATTCAACTAATAAGCAAATCAACCAGAGTGAAAGTGGAATAGATGCATTAAAGCAGAGTATTACTCGTTATTTATGCTTGTACCCTCATGCCGGGATGATGCTAAAAATTAGCATTATTGATCCGCCGTCAGTTGAGCTTATGGTGTCGATGCTAAAAAAGCTTAATAATGATAGGGAATTCAACATATCGGGAATTGATGTTTCCATATATAGAACGAAGGAAGCGACTAATGATTGGGTTGAAATCAATGATGATTCAATAAACGACGGTATGTTGGGACAGGTAAAAGGCAAACGAAGCTTAAATTTCAGATTAAAGATTGGTAGCAAAAAGCAGGTATATTCAAGAATCCTTGCGGATATGAAAGATGATCAGCATATTATGATTATCTTTGACCCTAATGAGGTGAGAACAGAAGTTGTTAAAAACGATAAATTGATTCACATTCATCCATTGTGTATCCCAAAGGTTTATAAATATAATCCTGTTGATGAAATGGTAGAAATTAGACCAGCAAATGAAGGAGATGTTTTTTCTACCTATGGTAGTATTGTTGAAAAGCTGAATGAACATCCATCAAGCTTTAGTCACACAAGTAGTGTTTTCAATACACCGATAAAAAGGGATACTTATGACCAGATGCTAAACAAAGCCGACTGGCTTATTATTCTTGACCAAAATTTAAAGAGCTGGGATATTTCACTTCGTGCGGCAAGCGAGAAGCTGTTTTATAGAGAAGATGATTACCGTTCTATAGGTATATACTCCAAAAACTGCAAAAAATTCATTAAGGGTTTCAGAGATGCAGTGTGTAAATTAGGGAATTTTGTTCCACAGGAAAAAGGTATTGCCAATATTATTAGTGCTATTCGTTCTATAAATGATGACGGTTTATTAAGTATTGTCTCTCATGGTTCAAATAGAATTTTTGATGCTAATCATGGCAAGGGAAGTTTAGGACTAGCCATTGCCGCAATACATTATCTCAAAAAGTATCCGGATGCTATTCTAGTTGGTTTAGATACTCAATTAGCACAGGAATGGTTGTCTGGAAGAGAGGATAATTTGTTGCCAGATCTAATAGGAATTCGCTTAGAAGAAATGGCTGTTGACATTGTCGAGGTGAAAACTTATAGAGATAACGATAACGCATTTATTGTTGATGGTGATACTATTTCCGGTCATGCAGTGGTTCAATCTACAGTTTTAGAAGGACTGATTAAAGAAATATTTGGTTCGACAGAACGCATAACTACAGTTTCCAGAAGAGAAATTCTTAGAGAACAGGTTTATGAGACCCTGTTTCAATCGGAAATGGATTCATATAAGAAGCATGAGAGAACAAACCAGTTAAATGCTTTGTTTGCAGGGGAGTATAAGATTGAAGTATCTAAACAAATATGTTTTGTAGACTTTGAGAATGGAAATAGTAGCGAAAAAACGTATAAAGGTAAGGATGAGTATGCCGGGAATGATTACTTGTTAACTGTAGTGGGAAGTCGCGAGATACAGGCGATTATTTCTGCGGTTGATTATGCGTTAGAAGTGATAGGAAGCGATAGCTCTAGCGAGCCAGAATGTGTAGAACAGGCAGAACATATTTCGGAAGAAGTACAAGATGGAAATAGAGTTGACAATGACAACACACCTGTTTCGCTGAATCCGGTTACGTCAGATGAAGCCACAGCAACAGTTATAGACACGGAGGATGAACAAGAGAAGCTTGCAGAAAAAGAGAGAATTGCAGAAAAATGTAATAGACTCAATAAGGTGTTTAAGGATTATGGTATTTCGGCATTACCAGTAAATCCTGAATTGACACAAGAAGCTTCTCGTTTTACAAGATTTACGGTAGAACTCAAGTCTGGTGAGACTGTTAGAGCACTTGAAAAGTCGAAGGCAGACATTGGTATTCAATTAGAGGCAAACGGAGAAATATTAGTTAATCATATCAGAGGAACAAAATATATTTCTGTCGATGTTCCGTTTGCTGGGACTGGAAAGCCAATTAAGCTAGTAGACCATTTGAGCATGTTGGATGGTGATAAGCAGAGGCTGAATATTGTAGCAGGACAGACACCTGATGGAAAATTCGAAATGCTTGACATTTCCAAGGCACCTCATCTTCTGGTTGCCGGAACTACAGGCTCTGGAAAGACGATCTTTTTATACTCAATAATTGTGAGCTTGTTGCAGCAATTCAATAAGGATGAGATAGAATTTTTGATTGTAGACCCTAAGCAAACAGATTTTGTATTCTTTGAGGATTTGCCTAATTTATACGGTGGAAAAGTAATTACAGATGCAGAGGAAGCACTGGAGATGCTAAATCGAATAAATGAGCAAGACAAAGAGGATAGAATGCAGAAAATTCGTGCTTGTAGAAGTCGTGACATCAATTCATACAATGAAAAGAATCCAAATAATAGGATGAAACGATTGGTGGTTATTATCGATGAATATGCGGATTTGATTCAAACTGCTGAGATGCAAGGAAATCGCAAGGAATTTGAACGCTCATTATCGATGCTTGCACAAAAGGTTCGGTCATTGGGTATTCATTTAATTATTGCAACACAAAGACCGAGTGCCAATATTGTCACCGGTGTTTTAAAGGCTAATATTCCATATAGAATCTCATTCAGACTTCCATCACACACAGATTCACAAACAATCTTGGATATGTCTGGTGCGGAGAATTTATTGGGAATGGGTGATATGCTAATGGTTACAGAGAGTGATGTTAAGCGTATGCAAGGATTATTTATTACAGAGGAAGAATTGACAGAATTTGCAGAAGGGTATATGAATCGGTGATGGATGAGATTTATGAGATAGGACATTTTGTAAAGGAAGAGAAGAATCGATTTATTTGCACTGTTAACGTCAGAGGGGAAAACATTGAATGCTATATTCCTTCATCATGCAAGCTTGGGAATTTTCTCAAGCTTGCAGATAAGGAGGTTATACTACGAAAAAATCTAGCTGAAGATGCAAGAACTAGATATGCAGTATATGCCGTCAAGTATAAGTATAACTATATTTCATTAAATACGTCGGAGGCAAATAGAGTTGTATTTGAATCCTTAAAAAGAAGACTTTTTGCATATATGGGGAAACGAAGCAACCCACAAAAAGAGATTGTGATTGATGGGTACAAGGCGGATATTTATCTGCCAAAGGAGGATATGATTATAGAAATTAAGAGTATCATATCCTTAGATAGGCAAGCAGTTTTTCCAACAGTCTATTCGGAAAGAGCGATAAGTCAATTAAAGAAAATTCGAGAATTACTGCAAAAGGGTAAAAGAGTAACATATCTATTTGTATCATTAAACCCGTATGTCGAGTCTTTTGCCATATCTAATGAAATCAAGATGGATGAGTTTAGATATTTATTCCTTAGCTGCTTGGAAATGGGGATGCAATGCAGAGGATACACAACATACTTAAAAGATTTTAAGATTCAAATAAAAAAGGAAATTCCGTTTATTAAATGTGTCTAATTGGTATTATTGTTTTGTATTGGATTAATTACTTCGGCAGGATAGGCTTTTAGGGTCGTCAATCAGACTGAAACGAGAAGCTAAAGGAGGTATAAGGGTATGTCATTGAAATCTATGTTGACAGGTTCGAGCGAATCTGATAAAGCGTTTCAGAGTGTAATTAAAAAGAATTTACCCAGAAAGGAAGATTTTTCTACAGTCTATGGTCAAATGCCGTTTTCAGAATATAAAGTGCTTGCTCCATACGAATTAGAAAACCCAACGGATGCAGGTATAGTAGGCACAGCGTTTGATTATTTAGCAAGAGCAATGATTGCACAACCTTTAGAAAAGAATAAAGAAGAATCAGTGCTTGGATTAAAGGCTCTTATTGGAATAGAGCGTATTGCTAAGAAAATAAACAAAGAAGAATTACATATGTTACAGAAAAAGTACGTGGAGGTGCTTGTAGACTTTATTGATTATGTATATAGCAACTATGCCTTGATTCCGGATAATATATTTGATAGGTGTAAACAGGAGGAATTCATGGCGTGGTCAAAATATATGGAAAAGGCCTCGTTGAGTTCCTATGAACCCAACTCAGATATCACTAGATTGATTTCAGGAGCTTACTACTTAGCAAAATTAGAGCAAGTATTTAGGACTGGAGGTATGTTACCAGAGAACGGGATAAGTAGTCTTATTAAAGAACCAAGCAGGGAATTAGTACGGGACATAAGTAATCTATGTAGGGTATTTAATGAACGCTTTATAGAAGGTGGATTGGTACATCCAAAGAGTGTTGTGATATTTAATCCATCATTTGGGATTGCTTCATATGCATGTGGTGGAGCAGATGCGGATGTGTATGTGGATGGCGTCTTGTATGATTTCAAAACAAGCAAAAAGAATGGATATAATTGGAAAGAAATAGCTCAGCTGGTAATGTACTATTATTTGAATGAGATAGTGGCCTCTATTGAAGAGCCTGATATGCCAGAAGCAGCAGCGCAATTATCGGAGTATAGTATTTTTAAGCTGGCATTTTACAAGGCGAGGTTTGGAGAAATCGAGTACCTTGATACTGAGTATTTTGCGAGTAAAGAGGCAGAAGACAATTTTAATGAGATTTCTGATTTATTATTAGAGAGATTGCAGGGTAGAGTATAGGGGTAAATAGCTCTTATCAAAAAGAATGGAGGCGTGATTTTACGCCTCCATTTTATCCGGTAACATGTTCCTATCATCAATATACCAATCGCATGTAATCTTCCGGCTGTTACTTCCATAGTATTCCACAATTTCTGGAAGGTTGTCGTTTACCGCGTCGAACTCCAAACCTTGATTGTTGCACCAATCAACAGCATTGGCGAGGGCTTCTCCAATTCTGCAGGTCCAGAGGATGAGTTTGTTGCCATCGGATTTCCATTTCTTTAGATAATTGATAAGTGGCTGGTTGGGTTCTCCGCAATCAGGCCATTTACTAAAACAAAGGGTGCCGTCAAAATCAACGGCGATGATTTCATAATTACGTTCCATGACGGACTCCTTTCATTCGTCATTCTTTTCATTCAGATCCGGGAAGAGAACCGTGAGAGCAACCTTAAAATAATTTGCCAACCGGTATGCCATTTGTACAGACGGGTCATGTGTACCATTCTCTATATTACCGATGGTTCGTCTGTTACAGTCTACAGCTTCGGCTAATTTGTCCTGAGAGATATTTGCCTGCTGACGATAGAGAAACAAATTATTAGGCAGGGTGGTACGTTCCGTCTGCGTTTTGCAATATCCGTTAGTTCTAATATTCAATCGAATCACTCCATTCACACAATACTTGCTGAGACACGGGGGCGTGTCAGTCCATGGTCTAATTCTAAATCAAGAACTGTCCAATTTACTGGACTTAATTTAGAACCCGACCGAAAACCTTAAAGCTGCTTTCGGCAGTAATACGGATGGGCTGATATTTGCTGTTCAGAGAGATAAGGGAGATACCGTCCTT
Organism: Lachnospiraceae bacterium; assembly: GCA_045579665.1. GTDB lineage: Bacteria > Bacillota > Clostridia > Lachnospirales > Lachnospiraceae > COE1. The sequence goes on along the minus strand of JAZNMO010000059.1, from coordinate 5,046 downwards.
GTCCTGTTTCAGCTGCTTGCAATATGTCATGCCATCGAGATAGAAGATTCCTATTTCTCCGTTGCTTAAAGTATCTGTTTGCTGAACCCACACAGCCTGCTTGTCATGGTATCGTGGTTCCATGCTATCACCGTTTAATGCTAATCCGAAGTCTGCCTCTTCCGGCACATCTTCTCCAACTTCAATTATTTCAAAATTCTCATCATCCAGAAATTCACCGGTACCGGCAGAAGATGCCAGCAGGGACCATTTGATTTTCCGGCGAAAAGGAATAATGGTAGCTTCCTTTTTCTGATATTGTTCAGAGAGTAGAAGGAGCCCAATGTATTCGAGAACCTTTTCTTTCCCTTCATCATTGAGCTTGGCCATCGCATCATTAGGATTGAAGCCTATAAATTCATTATAGATGTCCGTTATTCCTAAAATCTTGCATAGTGCAAGGAACTGATTTGCATTTGGAACACTGGTGTCCTTTTCCCAAGCACTGATGGCAGCATTCGATACATTCACTCCATAATGGGCTAGTTGCTCTGCCAGATCATACTGTGAAATTTTCATTTCTTTTCTGTGAGAAGCTAAGATGCTTCCAAGTTTTTTGTCCATAGCGATTTTCCTCCAAGGCATATATGCCATAATCAAATGATAAACGATAAAATACTTTTTTTCAAGTGTAAATCAAGGGAAAATTGAAATGGTAAAAATGTTACCGTTGAAATCAAATGTTTCTTGATTTATATTTGTATATGCGAGGACGGTTCATACAGGACAGGATTAGACAATAGCACTGGAAGGTGGTGAATGAGATGAAGGACAGAACCATATTGCATTCAGATATCAATTGTTGTTATGCAGCAATCGAGCATCTGCATCATCCGGAGCTGGCAGGTAAGCCTTTAGCAGTAGGCGGTGACCCGGAAGCAAGGCATGGCATTGTTTTAACAGCTGACTACATTGCTAAAAAACACGGTGTGAAGACAGGCATGGCACTCTGGCAGGCAAAGCAGGTTTGTCCGGAAATCAATTTCATATCACCGAGAATGGATTTATACCTAAGATTCTCAAGGATGGCTCATGAGATATATGGAGAGTACACAGATCTGCAGGAAGCCTATGGGATTGATGAAAGCTGGCTGGATGTTACAGACAGTGTAAGCATCAAAGGAGATGGCTACAAAATTGCTCAGGAAATTAGTGCTCGCATGAAGTCAGAGCTTGGGATTACGGTAAGTATCGGTGTGTCATTTAATAAAATCTATGCAAAGCTTGGCTCCGATTATAAGAAGCCGGATGCAATAACGACGATGTATAGGGATGAGTTCCGTGAGAAAGCATGGGGGCTGCCTGCATCGGATTTGCTTTATGTGGGTCGCAGTACATCGGCGAAGCTACAAAAGTTAGGCATCCGAACCATTGGAGAGTTGGCAAGGACCGACGAGGAGTTATTGCATGCACAGTTTGGCAAGATGGGTGATATCTTGTGGGCTTTTGCAAACGGTTATGATGATTCGCCGGTAAAGTATGAGGATGCACATGCGCCCATTAAATCCATCGGTAACAGTACCACTACACCCAGGGATTTGGTGAATGAGCAGGATGTGAAGATTGTGCTCACCATATTAGCGGAGAGTGTAGCTGCAAGGCTACGGGAAAATGGTTTTAAGTGCAGAGTGGTGGAAATCAGTGTCCGGGATAATGAATTGTTTTCCTTTACCAGACAAAGGAAAATCGACCATGCTACCAATGTGACCAGAGAGATAGCAGAGGAAGCATTCCGCTTATTTCAAGAGAATTATAATTGGCAGAAACCCATTCGAAGCGTAGGCGTGAGAGGAGCCGACCTTGTAAATGATAATTATTGGGAGCAGATAGATTTGTTCTCCAGTGTAGAATTTAGAGAAAAGCAAATGAAGGTGGATGAGGCAGTAGACGACATTCGGCGCAGGTTTGGATTTTACAGTGTGCAGCGTGGGCTCATGTATGTTGATAAGATGCTGTCAGCTGTAGATGCGAAAGCAGAGCATACGGTTCACCCTCATGGATATTTTGGATAGGATGGAGGTTTTTACATGGCAAATAGAGCACAGATTATGACGGAGAAGGATAGAGAGATGTACAATATTATTATGCTGTATATTGCGCAGAAGGGGTTTTCACCCACGGTGAGAGAGTTGTGTGAAATGTCCGGGGTGCGTTCCACTTCCACGGTTCATAACAGATTGAAGAAACTGGAGCGTTTGGGTAAAATACAGAAGCTTACAGAGCGTCCAAGGACAATTACAGTGATGTAGGAGGAGCTATGGAATCATGCAAAATTTATGTGGATGTAGATGCCACGTTTACCAAGGATGGCAGATTGTTGCCAAAGAGCTTTATTTGGACAGATGGCCACCGGTATGAGATACAGCGTATCAAGCATGTCTGCAGGGCTGCCAGTCTGAAAGCCGGGGGAGTGGGTATCCGTTATACCTGCATTATCGATGGCAAGGAAAGTCATCTGTATTATGAAGATAACAATATGTGGTTTGTGGAGGGACGATAAATCTAAGGAATGGTATTAGTCATCAATGGTTTTCCTTTCCCTTTACCGTTGATACAGTCAACAGGAGCAATCTGATGATAGATAGAAAAGACAAGAGATTTGTAAGCTGCCCGGTGTGTGGCAGAATCCTGATGAAATGTCAGGGCGTGTGTAATTTGGAAATAACCTGTGGAAAGTGCAACAGAGACATTGTAGCTATTGTGGATGAGGAGAGAGTGATGGTGTTGGAGAACTGCAGAGGAAATGGTCAGGTAGGACAGGTTAAGGTAAGCGTCCAAAAGACCAAGGATGGTAAGCAGATGCAACCTATGAAGCGAGCAGCAAATTATTAAAACAGAATAGATTGAGGAATCAGAAGAACCGTCGGATTTGGCTGGAACCATCAGGGTCGGCACTGATTGCCAAGAGTTTGTAACGAGTTGGATTTAGCATAGAACTATCAGGAGCCTACAAAACGGAGATAACGCCAGGTGGCATGTTATTAGCTGCCGGTCTTATTGGTATACGTTTTGTAGACTCCTTTTTTCTGCGCTTATTTCCGTTTGGACTCCGGAAATGGAGAGAAGAATGGAAAAGACAGCAGGAATGAGAATTAGAGAATGTAGAGTAAAAAAGGGAGTTACACAGGAAGAGTTGGCAGATATGATGTGTACAAAGAAATCAACCATATCTGCTTATGAACTTGGGAAGATTGATGTGAAGGTTGGCGTGTTAGAGGAATTGGCACCTTTGCTTGATACAACGGTATCTTATCTTGCGGGAGGAGAATCTTATGGATTAAGTCCGGAGGTAATGCAGATAGCAATGATGCTTGAAGGAATGCAGAATGAAGAATTGCGGAGAGTGGCTATGGAGCAGGTGAAATTGTTGGCAACCATGAATATTTTGAAATAATGGAAAAACGAACAAACCTCACAATGCTTATTTGTAGCATGAGAGGTTTGCTTCTACCAATATTTTTTATAAGCATCCAGTACTGCTTTTTGAATTTCATCCCGAAAGCGTTTTGGACCAATTACTTCACAGCTACAGAGATGATTCATAACAAAAGAGCGTATCTGAGAAGGCGTAGTATGAATTTTTACCTTTATATGTGATTCCCAATGATTTCGGTTATGCAGAAGTGTAGCATCAGTTCCAAAACGGTCTGCGATTTCCTGCCAGAGCGAGATGTCACAAGTGATATCATAGTGTTCTTTTGGTTCACCGTTCAGGACGATTTTGGCTGTTGCATATTGTCCGGGATTGATGCCTCCGAAAATCATATCCACGCCACGCTCTAGCAGATAGATGTCTTTGAGCATATCAATCCGAAAATGGGTCAAATCATCAGTAGCTTCTATTTTTGCTAAAATGTAATAATTGCCGGCAGCCCATAAAGTAACATAGGGACTGATTACAATAGGGGAATCCTTTCGTTCTATAAGTTCATGATTTGTTCCATATTCCAGCAACTTGACGGAGACTTTACATCCTTGATTGATGGCAGTATTCAAAGTGTCGATATTATAGAATATCTGCTTGTTAGGGATGCGATTTTCGGTTTTAACGAATACTGTTTTCTGCAACATGCGCCCTTGGAATATGCTTTGGGTGCCGATTAATTTTTTAATAATTTCCTTGCCGGTTTCATCTTTTATCATATCTGACTGAGCTACGGCATCGCATAAGAGGCGTACTTCGGACAATTCAAAGTCTCGCTCCATGAGATAGTATCCCTCATAATTATCTTTATAATCATTGATTTCGATGCCCATGCTGCGTAAAGCTTCGATGTTTCGGTAAACAGCACGACGTTCCATATCTACATCATATATTATTTTCAGCTTTTCTCTGATTTTGTCTGTTGTGAGAACATGGTTCTCATCGGAGTAGGTTTTTAAAATCTCATAAATGCACAATGCAGTTGCTTTCTGAGATATCATATATTTCACCACCTTTTGCTTTCTGATTCTATTATAGTCTTTACGGTTGTAAAGTGCAATCGTTAGCTGTGCTGTTTTTGGTACAGCTAATGGAGTACATTAGGTACATGGTTTTGAGTATAGTAATGGTATCAAGAACAGGAGGTAAGGTAAAATGTGTATACCAAATATTAAAAATGCTTATGAAAATATTGTTCATGCATGTGAGAAGAGGTTGAAAGAGTTATATCCGTTGGGGGTACCGAAAGAGATTACTGTTAGATACAAAACAGAGCTGGAATGGCTTGAGTATTCTGAATTTTTGGATGACTTTGAGATATTCCGATTGCTTAGCGAAGAAGGAAAGAAAACTTCACAGTATATGACATTCAGAGGGATGGCACCAAGCTCTTTTCTGATATATCTGCTGGGATACAACCGGCTGAATCCGTTGAAGGCACATTATTATTGCAGAAAATGTGGTCACTTAGAGGTTGTAAATACTCATTTGTTCGGAATTGATTTGCCGAAGATATCATGTCCGGTTTGTAATGAAGAACTGGTAGGGGATGGATTTAATTTGCCTTTGGAGTCGGTATGGGG
>JAZNMO010000058.1:0-5339 GCA_045579665.1 Lachnospiraceae bacterium | reverse complement strand
ATCAAATGGCACTCAAAGAGTTTATTGACCCGTTTACGGGTGAGCCGGTAAAAAGTAACAAGTAGGATAAGCCCTTAGGGCTTAGTAGGGAATGATGTTGCGGCTGGCGAACTATTCGGTGAGTCTTTAGACTCCAGTGCCGGTAAGGAGCCCTTATAGGGCGTGAGCAAACCACCGGCTAAGCCGGTGGTGCTGATTTTATTTTTATTTAATAAATAATTCCAGAAAAGATTGTTGACAATAAAAACGATAAGTAGTAACCTAATACATGTAAGTATTAGCACTCTAGCTGAATGAGTGCTAACAACCTGATTCAAAGAGAAAGGAAGTGACCGGTGTGGATTTAGATGAACGTAAATTGAAAATTCTGCAGGCCATTATCCGTAATTATTTGGAGACAGGAGAGCCGGTAGGAAGCCGAACCATTTCGAAGTACACGGATTTGAACTTAAGTTCAGCCACGATTCGTAATGAGATGGCTGACTTAGAGGAGCTTGGTTATATTATACAGCCGCATACCTCTGCCGGACGTATTCCATCAGATAAGGGCTATCGCTTATATGTTGACAGGATGATGCAGGAGAAGGAAGAGCAGCTTAGTCAGGCAACGCAGGAAGTCAAGGATATGCAAAAGCTTCTTCTTGAGAGAGAGGATAAGATGGAAGCTATCTTGAAGCAGGTTGCGAAGATGCTTGCAGTGAATACCAATTATGCGACGATGATTTCAGCACCGCAGATGAAGGGAAACCGTTTGAAGTTTTTGCAGATTTCCAAGCTGGATGAGAGACAGCTTTTGATTACAGTAGTAATCGAGGGAAACGTAATTAAGAATCATATGATTCCTGTGAATGATGTGTTGGATGATGAGGCGATTTGGAAGCTGAATCTTCTATTAAATACGAATCTGAATGGACTTGGGATTGAAGAGATTAATTTGGCGATGATTGCAAAGCTTAAACAGCAGGCAGGAGTATATGATGATATTGTTTCTGCAATTTTAGATACTATTTCGGAAGCCTTGCAGAACGATGAGGACATCGAGATTTATACGAGTGGAACGAATAATATTTTCAAGTACCCTGAGCTTGCAGACCAGCAAAGAGCCAGTGAGTTAATCACTACTTTTGAAGAGAAGCAGCTTTTGAATGAGCTGGTACAGGAAACCCTGACAGATGAGAATGGAACCGGTATTCAGGTTTATATTGGTAATGAAACACCGATTCAGACCATGAAGGATTGCAGCGTAGTAACAGCAACCTACGAGCTTGAAGAAGGTGTGAAGGGAACGATAGGAATTATTGGTCCGAGACGAATGGATTATGATAAGGTAATAAGTACCCTAAAGACGATGAAGAGTCAGTTGGATACTTTGTATAAAAAGGATTAGAAAGGAACGGGAAAGAGTGGAAGAGAATAAGGAACAGATTTTAGAAGAGGAAACCACCCAGGACGAATCCGTAATCGATACAGAAGAGACAGCGAGTAGGACAGAGAATACAGAGCAGGATTCTAAGGGAGCGGATAAGAAGTCCGAGAAGAAGAAGCTGAAGGCTGAGAAGAAGGATAAGGAGAATAAGCTTCAGGAGAAGGTTGACGAGCTTGAAGACAGAGTAAAGCGTCAGATGGCAGAGTTTGATAACTTCAGAAAGCGTACCGAGAAGGAAAAGGCAGCAATGTTTGAAACCGGTGCAAGAAGCGTCATCGAGAAGATTCTACCGGTTGTAGATAACTTTGAGAGAGGATTAGGTGCACTTTCAGAGGAAGAGAAGAAGCAGCCGTTTGCGGAAGGCATGAACATGGTTTACAAGCAGATGATGACAGAGCTTGAGAAGCTTGATGTTAAAGCAATTGAAGCAGTTGGCTGTGAGTTTGATCCGAATCTTCATAATGCAGTAATGCAGGTAGAGAGTGACGAGTATGAGTCAGGCGTTATCGCACAGGAGTTACAGAGAGGATATACTTACAGAGATACCGTTATCAGATATAGTATGGTAGCAGTAGTGTCTTAGTTTTCAAAGAGTAATTTATTTTATTTATTATAGGAGGATACCATCATGGGAAAAATTATTGGAATTGATTTAGGAACAACAAATAGCTGCGTAGCTGTTATGGAAGGTGGAAAGCCAACCGTTATCGCAAATACAGAGGGAGCAAGAACAACACCTTCTGTTGTAGCTTTCACAAAGACAGGAGAGAGACTTGTAGGTGAGCCTGCAAAGCGTCAGGCTGTAACAAACGCAGAGAAGACTATTTCTTCTATCAAGCGTGATATGGGTACAGACAATGGTAGAACAATCGATGATAAGAAGTACTCTCCACAGCAGATTTCAGCTATGATTCTTCAGAAGCTGAAGGCAGATGCAGAGAACTATCTTGGTGAGAAGGTAACAGAGGCCGTTATCACTGTTCCTGCATATTTCAACGATGCTCAGCGTCAGGCTACAAAGGATGCAGGTAAGATTGCAGGTCTTGAGGTTAAGCGTATTATCAACGAGCCTACAGCAGCTGCACTTGCTTATGGTCTTGACAACGAAGGTGAGCAGAAGATTATGGTATACGATTTAGGTGGTGGTACATTCGACGTATCTATCATTGAAATCGGTGAAGGTGTTATCGAAGTACTTGCAACATCTGGTGATAACAAGTTAGGTGGAGATGACTTTGACGCTAAGATTACAGATTGGATGTTAGCTGAGTTTAGAAGAATGGAAGGTGTAGACTTATCTACAGATAAGATGGCACTTCAGAGATTAAAGGAAGCAGCTGAGAAGGCTAAGAAGGAGTTATCTTCTGCAACAACAACAAACATTAACTTACCATTCATCACAGCTACAGCTGAGGGACCAAAGCACTTTGATATTAACCTCACAAGAGCTAAGTTTGATGAGTTAACACATGATTTAGTAGAGAGAACAGCTATCCCTGTACAGAACGCATTAAAGGATGCAGGTCTTACAGCTAGCGAGTTAGGTAAAGTATTATTAGTAGGTGGTTCTACACGTATTCCTGCAGTTCAGGATAAGGTAAAGGCACTTACAGGACATGAGCCAAGCAAGACATTGAACCCAGACGAGTGTGTAGCACTTGGCGCTTCTATCCAGGGTGGTAAGCTTGCCGGAGATGCAGGTGCAGGTGAGATTCTTCTTCTTGACGTAACACCATTATCACTTTCTATCCAGACAATGGGTGGTGTTGCTACAAGATTAATCGAGAGAAATACAACAATACCTACAAAGAAGAGCCAGATTTTCTCAACAGCAGCAGATAACCAGACAGCAGTTGATATCAACGTTGTACAGGGTGAGAGACAGTTTGCAAGAGATAATAAGTCACTTGGACAGTTCAGACTTGATGGTATCCCACCAGCAAGACGTGGTGTTCCTCAGATTGAGGTTACATTCGATATCGATGCAAATGGTATCGTAAATGTATCTGCTAAGGATCTTGGAACAGGTAAGGAGCAGCATATTACAATTACAGCTGGTTCTAATATGTCAGATGAGGATATCGAGAAGGCAGTTAAGGAAGCTGCAGAGTTCGAAGCTCAGGATAAAAAGAGAAAAGAAGCTATCGATGCTAGAAACGATGCTGATTCCTTCGTATTCCAGACAGAGAAGGCATTAGGTGAAGTTGGCGATAAGATTGATGCAAACGAGAAGGCATCTCTTGAGGCAGACTTAAATGACCTTAAGTCATTCTTAGAGAGCACAAAGGATGCTGAGATGACAGAGGATCAGGTTGCTGAGTTAAAGAGCAAGCAGGAGAATCTTATGAATAAGGCTCAGAACTTATTTACAAAGATGTATGAGAATATGCAGCAGGCACAGGGAGCAGGTCCTGATATGAGTAACATGGGCGGACAGAGTGATGCCGGTGCAGCTGATGATGTAGTTGACGGAGATTATAGAGAAGTCTAAAGCATGAAGAGTGATTTCTAAAGTGCTGTACTGGGTACAGCACTAAGAAACACTAAAACTTCATGCACGAAAAATGCCCATAGGGCATTTTTCGTTATCTGAATTGAAAGGTTGATAAATAATGGCAGAGCAGAAGAGAGATTATTATGAGGTGCTTGGCGTTGAAAGAGGCGCTGATGATGCCACTATTAAAAAAGCATATAGACAATTAGCTAAGAAGTATCATCCTGATATGAATCCTGGAGATGCTGAGGCTGAGAAGAAGTTCAAGGAAGCTTCAGAGGCTTATGCAATACTTAGTGATGCGGATAAGAGACGTCAGTACGACCAGTTCGGACATTCTGCATTTGAAGGTGGCGGAGCCGGCGGCGGTTTTGGTGGCTTTGATTTTGGTGGAGCTGATTTCTCTGATATCTTCGGTGATATTTTTGGTGATTTCTTTGGAGGCGGTAGAAGATCATCAAGCTACAATAATGGACCTATGAAGGGGGCAAACCTTCGTACCAGTGTGCGTATTTCCTTTGAAGAGGCAGTATTTGGCGTGGAGAAGGAATTAGACCTTAATCTTAAGGATACATGTAAGACCTGTAACGGTAACGGTGCTAAGCCTGGTACTTCACCTGAGACGTGTAGTCGATGTGGAGGACGCGGTCAGGTAGTGACACAGCATTCTACACCATTTGGTACTATTCGTAATGCGCAGGCATGTCCTGATTGTGGTGGTACAGGTAAGATGATTAAGGAGAAGTGTCCTGATTGTCACGGAAGCGGCTACATTGCAGGTAGAAAGAAAATTCAGGTATCTATTCCTGCCGGAATTGATAACGGACAGAGCGTACGAATTCGTGACAAAGGTGAGCCTGGAACACATGGTGGACCAAGAGGAGACTTACTTGTTGAAGTTGTAGTTGACAGACATCCGATTTTCCAGAGACAGGATATGAATATCTTCTCGACTGTGCCGATTTCCTATGCGATTGCGGCTCTTGGTGGAGAGATTCTGATTGATACTGTAGATGGTAAGGTAGTGTATGATGTAAAGGCAGGTACACAGACTGATACACGTGTCAGATTACGTGGCAAGGGTGTTCCATCCCTTAGAAATAAAGAGGTTCGTGGTGACCACTACGTTACGCTTGTGGTACAGGTACCTGAAAAGCTTTCGAGTGAAGCAAAAGAGCTTCTTAGAAAGTTTGACAAGGAGACCGGTAATTCACTTGAGATGGTGAAGAGCATGGAGAACAAGGATAACGGCGATGAGAAAAAAGATAAGAAGAAAAAGTTCTTCGATAAATTTTAAGCAAGGGAGTGTAAAATAACTCTCTAAAAAGGAAGAATCCGACCACCATCTTTATGATGGCAGTCGGATTCTTTTGATTTTAAGTATTTTCCTTTAAAATGAATGATTTTTGAGTACACAAA
>JAZNMO010000057.1:0-10070 GCA_045579665.1 Lachnospiraceae bacterium | reverse complement strand
ATTTACGAAAAAGGACTAAAGAAGATGGCTAAAGCATGACGTAATGCTGTGGAAAGAAGAATGTCGGAAAGCCGTGTGAGGGAGAACCTCATGCACGGTTTGATGAGGGGCGGATGAAAATTTTCATCCGCCTACTCTACTCTTTGTACTGGCTCACCCGTAAACGGGTCAACATATTCTTTCAATGACATTTGATCGTATTCCAAATCTTCCTGTAATTGGTTTCTGATATACTCTTCGATTTTCTTGGCATTCTTTCCAACTGTATCGACATAATATCCTCTGCACCAAAAATGACGTTTTCCATACTTGTACTTTAAATTTGCATGTCGTTCAAATATCATCAATGAACTTTTCCCCTTCAGATATCCCATCACTTCAGATACACTATATTTTGGTGGTATTCTCACAAACATATGTATATGATCAGGGCATGCTTCTGCTTCTATTATTTCAATCCCTTTTCTCTTACACAACTCACTCAATATACGACCTATATCTGCTCGTATCTGTTTATATATAACTTTTCTTCTGTACTTTGGTGCAAATACAATATGATACTTACATTCCCACATCGTATGTGCTAAACTATTTTTATCCATACGGATACCTCCTTTGTTTTAGTGCGGTTGGCGAACCTACACTAATTATAACATTGGAGGTTTTTTTACTTAAAGCTAAAGCTGGCTGGGGACACACCTGCATAGCAGGTGGTTTATTGGTTTTGAGTATTCCGTTTTTCGGAACGCGAAAAACTCCATCCTCAAAACAGGGCCCTGCCCTAACAAAAAAATGCCATGAGTTATAAGCTCATGGCACTCTACTATACTATAAATAATTCCAATACAAACACAATCCCGCAGCAGGTCACCGCTACCTTGAACAAATCAAATCCAAGCCATGCAACTACCATACCACCGATAAGCGCAGCTACACCGGATATCTTGCTCTGTGTCGCATGTAAAATCGCCGGAAATGTCATAACTGCCAGCGTCACATACGGCACATAATATAAAAAAGACTGTAGAAAACGATTCTTAATCTGCTTACGAATTAATGTCAATGGCAACACACGAATCGCATAGGTAACTGCTGCCATGATAAATATATAACTGAAATTACTCATGCTGCAGCCTCCTCATTTGTATCTCTCGGGAACAATATTGCTGCCGCTGCTGATATCACTACTGTTAAAATAATGGTTCTGGTTCCCTCTGCCAGCTTAGATATCCCCGGAAGATAGCTTGCTATATAGCTTGACGCAAATCCGATGATAATCAATACCGCCACAATCTTATCCTTCTTCGCCTCAGGTATAATAACCGCAAGGAACATACCATAAAGCGCCACGCTAAAAGCACTCACCAGTCTAAGCGGAAGCACATTACCTGCAATAACTCCAAGTGCCGTGCCGAATGACCATGCTGGTATTGCTACACTCATGGCACCATAGGTGTAAAATGGATTCAAATATCCGCTTCTTGCAATAGTAATACCAAATATCTCATCGGTTACTCCAAACGCCATACCAATGCGATGACGAAGCTTTAACCCCTCAGACATCCTCTGACTCAACGCACAGCTCATCAACAAATATCTTGCATTTGCTACTAAAGTTGCAAGCGCAATTTCCAAATATGTCGCACCTGCCGCAATCAATGTAAATCCAACATATTCACCCGTTGATGAAAGGCAGAAAACACTTGCCAAAAATCCCTGTACTGCGGAAAGCCCTGCACGCTTTGCCGCAATTCCCAAAGAAAAGGAAACCGCAAGATACCCCAATGCAATCGGAACTCCATCCTTCATACCCTTTCGAAATATCTTAAAATTATTCGTACTCATAAAACTATTGCCTTCTTATCCTACTTCTTACTTAAAATCAGGTAATTCATCCAATGTAATGAAATAATCGCTATTATAAATCTCATTCAAAAGCTCTACAGTATTACCATTAGAAACCTCTGTCAACCATTCTGTATGCCATACCATAAAGAACAGCCACTTTGCATCTGTAGATATCATTTCTTCTTCTGTTGGAATCTTACCGCACTCATGGAATACAATCGGCATTCCTTCCGGTCTTATAGTCTCACACTCTTCAAACAGCTTTTCATTTGGCCCATCAGTATAGCTGTCTGCGCCAAGTAAATCCACATAATCATCTCCTGGATACCACGCTGCCATATCTCCGCCATTCTGCGAATAACCAAATACCCAAATCAGATTATCAAGTCCCCAATAATCCGTATATCTGCTGTACATCAGCTGCCAAAGCTTTACAAAATTCTCGCTTCCGCCCTTGCTCCACCAGAACCAGCCTCCATCAAGCTCATGGAACGGTCTCCAAAGCACAGGCACTCCAGCATCCTCCAGACTCTGCAAATAAGGAACGGCTCTGTCCATGCCTGCAAGAAGTGCATTGTATGTTTCTGAACCAGGGATAAATGCCTCATCCCAGTTAATATTATCAGCCTTACTCTCATCATAAGCGCTCGCAAAATCAGCACCTGTATGCCAGCAAATCGTAACAATACCGCCCTGCTCCCACCAGTCTTTTGCACGGGATACTACTCCGCCAAAATCATTATGCATAAAATCCAAACCTCGAATCGCAGGGAGCTTTCCTGTATTCTCTTCAATATAAACCATCTCATAATTCGGAGAGCCCATCCATGTAGACTCCATCTGTCCTGTAATACACGCTTTTCCATAGGTGTCCTGCAAATACTGATATACCTTTCTGGCACTGTCAATTGCATTTTCATTAGACAGCTCACCCGTATAGGTATGTATAATTTTCTCTACATCTTCCACCTGTTTTATATAATCCTCTAATTCCGTTGCAACAGTCCCCGGCAAATAATACAAATTCGCAATTCTACCGCCATTCCATGCACCAATATTAAATGAATTAATATCCGCCACGCTATCTACACCTGCGATTGCCATAAGCTCATCCATCGTATATACAAGCATTCTTTCCTTTTCCGGCTTATCTGATACTGCCATAATATTCTCGGAATTTCCATTCATCTGCAGACCAAGTACGCCCCAGCCTCCATGCTTCTTATCATCACAAGCATAAACCAATGCAAGCGCAGCCTTATCATCAGCTTCCTTTAACCACGAAATATCATTCGGATAATATCCTTCGTCTGTCTTTCCTGTAAAAAGAGCTGTTCCCTTTTCCAGAATCGCCTGCTCTGCTGCACGCTGCTCCTCCTCCGAAATCTCATTTCTAACCTTTGGGGCCTCTGTAGGAATCCATAACTCCTCTATTGCTTCTGTCTCCAAAATCTCCAGCTGCTTTGACTCTTCCACAATACTTGTAGTCTCTGCTTCTTTATTCATCTCAACAGACTCAGCCACAGCATCAGCTGTCATCCCTGTATCTGTATCGCCTTCAATTTGTCCACACGCTGATAAACCAAGTATCAGCATACCGGTTAGTGCCAAAAACTTATATCTTCTTATCATATTCCACCTGTCCCTTCTTTAATTAAGTAAGAATCTTTCTAATATATTTTAGTATATCACTTCTCATTTTTGAAATCCAACTCTTTTATTTGCATTTAATCAATTAACCTCCTTCCATCTATACTTCATTCTTTAGCATTTAGCTCCTTTTATATACTTTTGTTATTTTTCATAAAAAATTTATATTTTAGATTCACTTATAAGTATTATCGACGAATCGTATTTTCTATGCCCCCTATCCCTTGTATTTAGCCAAAATATTGCTATAATTAATCTCGTGTTTATTTTAACAAAGTAAAGATTTGGTAAAGATTTTAATAAATGATGTATTTGGAGGCATATTATGAATGAGCAAAACAAATTTCGTTTGCATGTAGGTATGCGTAACATCAAGACTGCCCTTGCAGCCACTCTGTGCGCACTTTGTTATCTCCCTTTTGACAGAAACCCAACCTTCGCCTGTATCGGAGCCATCTTCGGAACCGGTGTTGATATGGGAAACTCCTGGGTAAGTGGTGGTAACCGTTTCTTTGGTACAATTATCGGCGGCTTCTTGGGCATGGGATTATTCAGATTATATATGTGCTTTTATCCTGACGGCAGTACACATGCATTGATGCTATTGTTTGTATTTGTAGGGGTCATCATTTTGATTCTTGCCAGCCTGTTCTTCAAATGGCCGGGCGCTATCCAGCCGGGCGGCGTGGTACTTTGTATTATCTTATTTAATACGCCACCTGAGACCTACATCTCCTACTCACTGAATCGTATGTTTGATACAGGTATTGGATTTGCTATGGCGTTATTAGTTAATCTCCTCTTACCTCGTGAAAGAATTGATAACATGAAAGAGTTTAATCGTAAGATTAACCGAAAGCTTAAAACATTCTTATTCTAATGATAAAAAACCTGATTTCACTTAATTGTGAAACCAGGTTTTCTTTATATCCTATACTATTTTGCCTCTTCAAACTCCTTCTGAATCTCAGCATCCGGAGCCTTTGTAAGTAAACTTACAACTATTACAAATATCAATGAAACGATAAACGCCGGAAGCAGCTCATAAATATCCCATACGCCGCCTAACGGACGAACCATATACTTCCATACAAATACCATGACACCACCACTAATCATACCTGCAAGAGCACCCCATTTATTGCTTCTCTTCCAGAACAATGCACAAAGTGTCACTGCACCAAAGGCACCGCCAAAGCCTGCCCATGCAAAGGATACAATACCGAATACGCTTGAATTCGGGTCCTGTGCAAGGAATATACCTACAATACTAATTACCACAATGGTAATACGTGCAACTACTAAACTCTGCTTCTCAGATAACTTAACCTTGAAGAAGTCCTGTACGATATTCTGAGATACACTTGACGCTGCTGCAAGCATCTGACTATCTGCTGTTGACATCGTAGCCGCCAAAATACCTGCAAGGATTACACCTGCCACAATTGCAGGGAATATCCCATAGGAGCTGATTAATCCCGCAATTTCTACAATAATTGTTTCGCTTGTGCTGCCTTCCAAAAAGTCCAAAGCACCTGCCTTTGTCATACCCAAGCCCACGATACCAATAAAAATTGCTACCGACATTGCAATAAATACCCATACAGTTGCAATTCTACGAGATAATACCAGCTTCTTCTCGTCCTCTACTGCCATAAATCGAACTAAAATATGTGGCATGCCAAAGTATCCAAGTCCCCATGCCATTGTAGAAACAATCGTTAATAAACCATATGGCTTTGATGTACCACTTGCGATATCGTGAGTTGCCGTCAGACTTAAATAACCAGCTAAATCCTTAGCATTTCCCATTACCGCATCTAATCCGCCAGCCTGATTTACACCAAAGCACACAACTACTATCAAAGCAATGGTCATTACAATACTCTGCACTAAATCAGTAGTCGATACTGCCTTGAAACCTCCCATAATGGTATATCCTACTATAACCAATGCCGAAATAATCATAGCTGTCATATAATCCACACCAAACAAACTGTTAAAAAGCTTACCACATGCCGCAAAGCCAGATGCCGTATACGGAATAAAAAACACGATAATTACTACTGCTGCAATTAAATTCAAGATATTAGAATTATCATGATATCTCTTAGAATAAAAGTCCGGAACCGTAATCGCATTAAGATTCGCTGAATATCGACGAATTCTACGTGCTACAATAAGCCAGTTCAGCCATGTTCCTACGCCAAGACCGATAGCCGTCCATGCAGGGTCTGCCATACCTGACAGGTACGCTACTCCCGGAAGTCCCATTAACAACCAGCTGGACATATCACTTGCCTCAGCACTCATGGCTGTTACTATAGGCCCCATCTTACGTCCGCCTAAATAAAAATCCTCAGTGTTACTATTGTTCTTACTGAACAAGAAGCCGATTACAAGCATCATCAAAAGATATATCACAATGGTTGCAATCAGACAAAACATAATAGTTGATGACATATTTATCCTCCCTTTATTGTTGTAAAGTGTAAAAGCAAGTTGTATTAAAGCAAATTATGGAAACTAATGCAAGAAAAAAGCACCTTTTACAGTGCTTTTAAGCTAGCTTTGATATCTTTTGGCAAACTCTGCCTTGATTTGCAGAAACTCCTCCAAATTACACAGCAGACCAAACAATCTTGCCCTGTCCTCAAATTCTTCTCGCGTCACAGGCAGAGGCTGACTCTTCATATATGCACTCATGTCCTCTAACTGCTCCATCAATACTACTGCGTCATTATCTTTATCGAAGACCTTTGCCATCTCACTTAAGAACTCCGAAATCCTTTGCGCTGTCCCCGGTGTACTGTTCAGTCTTCTGACATCCTTATACATCTCATACAGAACATGTCGTTGTCTGTCTCTCATTGCAACATACTCCTGGTCAAAGATATCGTCCGTTTGAAACTGATTCTTATAATTCTGTTCCGCCACCTGCTGCGCTTCTGTTATTTGCCTGTTCAGAACCTGAAAGCATTCTCCATTGTAATCGCTCAAATCCTTGTTCACAATTCGCTCTGACATACGCTTTACTATCTTCACTATCTGTGCATCCGTTTCACTCTTTAGCTTTTCGATGTAATCTTTCCTTTTGCGCAAATGAAGATTTGCCAGAATACCAATGCCTACGCCGATTACAAATATCAGAACTTCATTCTTTACTGCTGCCATGCTCATACTTCCCAAGGTCACAAAGTGCGATATCAGTACAGAGTTCATCGCCATTGCGCTGTACCATTTGAACACCTGACAGGCCACAATAAAGAAAACCAAATATACAAAAAAGGCTCTTACATTATAGCCGATTAGCGAAAAGCTTACATAAGCAATCGCAAGAGCTACAATAAAAGCATAGAGTCTGCCCAGTGCTGTCGCAACAGTCTCCTTCTTTGTTGGTTGTATCGTCAATATCGCCACAATACCTGCCGATATCGCAAACTCCAACTTCAAGAGCTGTGCCAGAACTATTGCCAATATTGCTGCGGTTATAATTTTAAATGAATTAATAATGATGTTTTTCATAATGTTTTCTTTTCCTTTAGGTTATCTTCGAATCATATTTTGACGGAATCGCCTATTCTTGTCAAGCAGGTTTCCTATGGTCATTTTTCTTCCAATTTTTATACATTACTTAATATAAAGGAGCATTTTCACTCCAAATGCTCCTTTCTGTATCACTAATGCTTGCCTATTAAACTAAATTTCTTAATATATTTAATGCTTCTATATCTGATACTTTCGCAGTCTCTATCAAAGTTATGGTCTTTCTTCTAATATCTTCGCTCGAAAGATTCTTTAACATTCCGTCCGCATCTGCCCAGCTTCCTATCAGTCCTTGCATTTCGTTCACAGCTCCCACTACTTTTTCAAAGTTTTCTGCTGCCTGAAGATATGATTTACTATTTTCATCCTGTGTCTGTGCCAGATAACGCATATACTTTGCCGCACTTCCGCGTCCGTCTCTCAAGCATGTTATAGCATCCAAATGACAAAGCATCTTTTCAAAAAGCACTGAGTAATTATCTCCTACCTGAAAATTCTGTTCCTCTGTCAGCGCCTTCTTCCAAGCATCATAAGCCGCTATTCCCTTGCTGTAACCCCTATCCTGTCTGCCCTCTAAAGCCTTTATACCATTCAATAGTATTTGCTGTGCTGAAATTTTTTCAGTGATAACAGGTCCCATACACATTACCGCCTGCGTATCTGTATTCTCCCACCAAGTGCTGTTTATAAAATATCCGCATTCGTCAAACTCTACACCGGATGCAAACTCTTGCTCATTCTGAAAGAAATTCCATCCAAGCAGTTCTTCGCCATTCTTTCGATATCCTGTAATAATACACGCTTCAGGTGGACCGATAATACCTAATGCGATACATGGATATCCCTCATCTATATGTGACTTGATAAAGGAGATAAACTCTTCCTTTGTAGTATTTTTCTCTCTTCCCAAGAAAGAAAACTCACGTCCTAAAGCCTTCGCCCCAAGCTTATACACCTCATTTGACTCTTCAAAGGTATGAAAAATATCTACATTACTTAAATCCCATTCCTGATTGTTCCATACCAAACGAAATGCTGCACCACTTGAAACCATAGAATACTCATATCCAAAATCTTCTCCCAGATATTCAGAACATGCCTTTAAGCACATTGGGTACGGCGTACTCCCCTCATAACAGCCATAACCAACTCTTGGCACACCATATAAAATCGTACTCTCATTATTTTTACAAACATTCTTTCTCATTATAATATCGCTCCTTTGTTCTTTTCGCTCAAGGATTTCGATACTATATACCCCCGTTGCAAGCTCCTGCTTTCCTACAATCGGTCTTTTCCTACGAAAGCTGCTAGGTGTCATACCTATCACCTTTTGAAAGGCTCTGGTATATGTTTCAGGATTAGAAAATCCATACTGATATGCTATCTCAAGTATAGATAAATCTGTATTAATCAATTCCATCGTAGAACGTTTTACCTTACGCATTCTAACATACTGCACTAACGGATAACCCGTATTACGCTGAAACAAATCTCTAATATGCGCCTTGGAAAAGCCTATTTGCTTTTCCATATCCGCATAATTAATCTTTCTATCCTTCACATGAGCTTCTACATAGCATATCATTGCTATCGTGTAAGTTGGATATCCCATATCGAACTCCTCTCTTTATTAGCATCGCGATGTTAAGAACATTATATCGAGTTGCAAATGGGTTGTCTTGACTTTTTTAAGGATGATACTATATGCTCTGTAATGTTTCCCAACTCACGTCAGCCCCCTGTTTTATCTCATCTGTGATACCCAAAGAGGCTTCTTTTTCCTGTATCATTGCATCAATCTCTTTAGGTTGATACAGCTTTACTCCGGCTTCATCAAAGATATCCTTGTATACGCTATCGGAATACACATCCGACTCTACACCATCCACATAAAAAGCGTAGTATTTTTCCATATTATAAAAATCTTCATCTGTTAGGATTTCCTCAAATCTGGTCGTTGTAACTACAATATTGCCCTCATACTGCTTACCTGCTGCAATATCAGGAACTTTCCCCAGAGTCCCATCACAAAACAAACCATCGATATTCCACTCTTCCTCTGTGTAATGAATAAAATTCCATTTACCATCTGCATCAATATATCCTGCATCATAGCCATGATTGGATGCTCCATTACTGCCAAATGAAGTCACATATCCATAGCAATTGATATCCGTATGAGAGCGTGACCATGTTTCGTAATAATAGCAGCATTCTAACTTCCCTTCTATTTCCTTCATTACATATACCTGTGTACTAATTTCAGGACCTTCATTGCTTATACCATTGAATCGAATTGCCAGTTCTTCAACGCCATCATTTCCACAATCCAGATAAGCATAATCAATTTCCATATCTATATCCACATCTGTATACTTTTCCTCCAATATTGTTAACAACTCAAACATTGTGTATCCTTTAGTCGTCTCAAACTTTATAGCTTCATAACCATTTGGCATATACTGATTGAAGTATAGCTGTCCTTCTCCTTCTAAAAAGTTTTTATATCTCTGCTTTGTACTCACTCCGTCTGCCTTTTCAGCTAATGCTTTTAATTCCGAAATCTCTAGTTTTGACTCCTCCATTTTTGACGTTAACTCTTCAAAATCTATTACTTCTGTCTCTTTTTTTTGCTCCTGCGCATTTTGGCATGCAGTTAAACCAGCTGCAAGAACTGTCAGTATTAAAGTCATTACTATTGTCTTCTTCATATCATTTCTGCCTTTCTAATCTATTTGTCAAATTCGGGTTTGTAGAGTTCTCTCGGCCCTCGCCCTAGCAGACAAATTGGGAAGCAACTGCAAATGTATTTTTGACTCTGTTTTATAATTTACTTGGTCTCAGATAGGTAAAATAGGCTTTGAGACCAAGTTTCTTAATTTCACTTGGTCTCAGATAGGTAAAATAGGCTTTGAGACCAAGTTTCTTAATTTTACTTGGTCTTAGACAGGTAAAATAGACTCTGAGACCAAGTTTCTTAATTTCACTTGGTCTCAGACAGGTAAAATAGATTCTGAGACCAA
>JAZNMO010000056.1:0-6370 GCA_045579665.1 Lachnospiraceae bacterium | reverse complement strand
CGTACGGAACCGGCGGCGATTCGCCATCCTTGGCTCAGATTGCCGCCTACTGCCTCCATCCGGTCGGCAGTTTCCTATATGTTCAAAAAGCACTAAGAAACTCTAACACCCTGCGCAATGCTTTCTTCATGAAACCTGTTAGTGCTTGCGCCTTGGTAGTCGAGCAAATTTGACATATCGATATCTCAAGCTTTGCCTGGCTGATACGAAAGAACAGACTCTATTTGTCGTAAAAAGTATTGTGGAGAGTATTTAGTGGTTCTTGATGTTTTTAGAGACAATAGCAAGCCGCCGCTTGGTCGAAGGAGGCAGCAGCCAATTGAGGCATGGATGGCGAATCGGCTGCGGTTGCGTGCGTTTTAGAATAATTAAATAAAAACATCTAGCACCACTTATGCTCGGAACTCCTACTTTTGAGACAAATAGAGTCTGTTTGTGTATCAGTCAGGCAAAGCAGGAACAGCTCGACAAACCCGAATTTACCGATTATACTAAGTGCATTACCTTGAAAGGATAAACATATGAACACTAAGATTTTATTTACAGATTTAGATGCTACCTTATTAGATGATAGCAAAAACATATCTAAACATACACATGATAAATTAGAAGAGATGTTAGCAAAGGGGCATAAGCTGGTACTTGCATCAGGACGTCCGATAAACAGTATCCTGCGAGTATTGGATAAGTTGGATTTACATGGTGAAGGTATCTATGCCACTGCCTATAATGGTGCTATGCTCTATGACTGTGCTAAAGGTGAACCAATTATCGAGCATCAGGTGTCAATTGATATTGCACAGGCACTATTCGATAAAGCCAACGAATACAATCTGCATATCCAGACCTACACCGATGATAAAATAGTCAGTTGCTCCAAGGATGCAGAAATTGCCTTTTATACAGAACATGTCGTTATGGACTATGTTGTTGGAACTGACTTACATAAGGAATTGCAGCACGGACCATACAAGCTACTAACCATCAGCCTTGACGACAGAGCAAAGCTGGAAACCTTCCGTGAAGACATCATGAACTCTGAGCTTGGTAACGCCTTAGATACCACCTTCTCCAACGCTTATTATCTGGAGTTTTATTGTAAAGAATCCGGAAAAGGCAATGCCTTGAAAGCCCTTTGCAAGCACCTTGAAATTCCACTTGAAAATTCTGTTGCTGCAGGCGATGAAGAGAATGACCTTTGCATGATTACCGCCGCAGGCACAGGCGTTGCTATGTGCAATGGCAATCCAATCCTTAAGGCACAGGCCGACTATGTAACCGAAAACGATAATAATCATGATGGTATGGCTGAGATTATTGACAAATTTATACTAGCATAATCAATAGAGAGAGGGCAGCTACTAACAGCCACCCTCTCTGTACCTAAACACTATATCTAATTTTGGATTAATACCATTACTTCTGTCATTTCATTTGTATACACAGCAACATTACCAATCTCATTAACCGGCATTGCCTTTACAAATTCATAACTTCCTGTTGCAAGACTCTTTCTGAAAATATATGCAGTTGAACCGCTATACTCAGCACCAACATTTACATGGAGTCCAAGCTCATAAGAAAGCGTCTTCTCCTGTAATACATTGATTCTAAATGTCTCAAATCCATCCGCAAAACCTGCCACCTTCTCTAAATCTGCGCCTAAGGCAACATCTTCCTTTACCTTTCCAAGCTCAGTATTCGATACAGTATAACCAATACCATTTCCAAGATGAGCCATTACATACATATTTCTACCAAAATACTTGCCAAGAACATCCAGCTTCAACACTGCTTTTGCATCTGCAAATGTTACAGCCGCATAATCTGCAGCTTCTGTAATTGACTCTGCCATAGGCACCTTTGCCTCATCAATTACAACCTTATTTGTTGTAACGGAATGCTTTGATGTTGAAGGCTCTGATGTTGAAGGCTTCTGACTATCCTCATTGTTCTCTGGTGTCTCCGGCTTTGGTTCTTCCGGCTGTGGAGTCTCAGGCTCCTGCGCACCACCAACCAACAAAGCTGTACCAAATACGCCCGGATTAGACCAGCCTGAGCCTGTTGCATCATACCAGCTTAATGTACCACTTCTGCTTCCTGATGCATTAGCATCATTAATCTGAAGTTCTAAGCCGATTGCTGTATCAGCCTTAGGTGTAATATCTGTCCATGCAAATGCCATCTCAATGGCATATCCATCATCTGTCATAACAACCTGTGACTTTACATTCTCTTCCACGCACTTAGTACCATTAAATGACTGCTCATTTAAGTAGTTGATGCGATACTGCTTATCATCCTCCTCATAAGCTCCGGACTTATGATTATTCTCATCGATAAACACCTCTACAGAATCCTGCTCATGTGCATTTGCACTGTCATGGTTTAATACAGCATCCTTAACATCCACATAAACATATAGATTCTCGGCATCCCATAATAACTTAGCATTTGCATCTGTTGCACTACCAAGATTAATTGTTAACGGAACCTCTACAGCATCCTTCCATGCATCATCCAATGCGCCATCAATCTCAACTGTTCCGTTTGGAATCATCATAAATGGCTTTAATGTAGCTGTTGCATAATACTTATCCTTTGCATCCTGACTAAATGTATAATCACTGAATGCCTGCTTATTAACTCCATCAACAAATACAAAGTCAATCAAAAGCTCTGAGTTAATCTTAAGCACCTTACTGTCACATGTAATATCTAAAATCATAGAATATCCTGACTCTGTTGCTGTAGCTGCTGCTCTAGCTGCCTCAGCCTTAACAACCTTGCCATTTACTGAAAGATATACGGTAACAGCATCAGTTGCATCTACTGTTGCATCCTTAACATCTACCAATACGCTGATTCCCTCTTCATTCCATACAGGAACTGCTGTCATCTGGGAATCGCCGCCACCTAACACTACCTTACTACCAGCAGTAAATACATCATCTACTGCATAGGTAATATCCATACTCTTCGTCTGCGGCTCTAGCTTTGTAGCATCTACAAATGCCCAGTATGCAGGCTTAACCTGATAATTGTCATCAAATAACAATGGACACTGAGGACGCTTTCCATCTGATGCACCACCTACTGAGTTTGAAGTCTGTAACCATGAATTCTTATCGATTACACCCCAAATCGTGATGTTACTCATGTTTATTCCTTCTGCACGAAGGTCTAAAACCGCATCATAGATTGCTTTATATCTGTATGCCTGTAATGTATACTCTGCATCTAAGGTAGCTGATGTTCCATCAAATGAACTACTTGAGCTCATATCAAGCTCAGTTATCTGAACCTTATCAACAACTGCTGCATATGCTCTGGCTGCCTTCTTAAAATCCTCTACGGAAGGAGAACCTGCAGTTGCGTAATGTCCCTGCATTCCCATACCGTCGATTCGTGTACCTTCTGCATTCTTAACATCTGTTAAGAGCTGAACGATACCTTTTACCTTATCTGTAAACCACTCATTATAATCGTTGTAGTATAATTCAACATCAGCCGGTGCGTACTTATTTGCAAAACGGAACGCATTAATGATGAACTCCTGGCTCTGGTATACTCTCCACCAGTTAGAATTCTCATTCTCATTTCTGTAGGTTCCTCTACCATCGCTGACTGCCTCGTTTACAACGTCCCATCCATAGAATAATCCTTCATATGGGCTGCCTTCACCTGTAAAGTGCTCTAATACAGTCTTAATAAACCACTCCTGACGAAGTGTCATTTCTTCCTTATCTACAAATGGCTCATTTACATCGTAATTCTCATGGAAGAACCACTCAGGTGTCTGTGAATGCCATACAAGAACGTGACCGCGAACCTTAATCTGCTCGTCCGGATGTGCTTCATTCCACTTTACAATTACATTAAGCATTCTCTCTGCTCTGCTGTAATCCAACTTAGGTACATCAAATGAAACACCATTTAATGTTGTAGTCTCTTTTGCAGGACACTTACTTGCATAACCAAAGAGTGCATCCGGCTTTAATTCATTACCTAATGTCACAGCATTGAAATGCTTTGTTACTAATGCCATTATCTTCTTATCTGCATACTCATTACCTGCAATTGACACACCCGTGATAAACTCAGCATCTGTCTTCTCAGCAATAGCATCCTCTAAGTCCTTTAAGCCAATCTGAATGCCTGTCTCTTCTTCCTCAGCATCTGCTGCACTTTCAATCTCAAATACAACATTCTCCAATGTAAATGAAACTGCATCATCCATTGCCATAATGCCGATATATTTGATTGCTGATAAATCTGCGACACCTATTGTTTCAACCTCAGCCGAACCATATGCTACTGCTGCTTCAGTTGCAGGGTCAATACTTGTCAAAAGCTTTATTGCTAATTTTTTAGCATCACCTTCTGAAAGGTTAACCACTACTTTATTTAACTTTGTAACATCTACATTCTCAGGAATTGCAAAACGAATCTCACCATACTTCTTTTCGAAATCAAGTTTCATTGAACCGCTTTGTGCGACTTCCTTCGTTAAGTTATAAGACATTACTTCTTCCAGTTCATTAAAGTTATACACATTTGCTGTCTTTGCTGTCCAGTAATCTACCTGTACATCACCACCACAAACAAAGTATAAGCTTCTTAAACCGGATACATTAGTAACCTGAGTTGTAACTTCCTTGAAGGAATCACAAGCTTCTACCTCTACAGTACCAATCAATGTACCTGATGGGCTTCCTGTTCTAATCTCAATCTTAGTTGCCTTCTCAGCCTTAACTGCTAATGTCATCTCAGAAACACCATATGCAAAGTCAACACCCTTAAGACCAAACCAGTCTCCTGTAGTTGCTGATACATATGTATTTCCACATCCAACAACCTCGATACCACATTCTCTAGCAATTGTCTCAGCCTGTACAGTTTCATATGGGTTCACTGTTCCAATCTGAGCTACACCTTCCATAGTTGGTGTCATATCCTCAAGGACGCCATCCTTAACAGTCATCTTGTCAATCTGTGTACTGCGATAGCCAAGATTTGTACCAAGCTTTCCTGTCTCTAACGCTCTTGCATGGTATGCAAGATAATACTCACCCTTAAATTCAAAGATTGAATGGTGGTTGTTACCCCAAACGCCAAAGTAAACACCCGGGTTCTTAAAGCATTCGCCGGCATATGTGAAAGGTCCCATAGGGTTATCACTTACCATATACTCAATTGCCGCTGTAGCGTACTTAGAACCTGAAGTATTCCAGTTTGAGCAATAAGAATAATAGTACTTTCCGTCAATCTTATTGATACCTGAATCCTCAAACAAATATGGAGGTTCAATTGTTGCCGGAGTACCTACGATGCTAATCATATCATCGCCAAGCTGTACTACACGAGCTGTTGCAGGATTTGCTTCCTTACCTGCCGGTACGCCGCCACCAAAGTATAAATATCCTGTTCCGTCATCATCAACTAATACAGCCGGGTCAAATAACCACAATACATCCTTACAGTTTGGAGTATTCTTACTAATCAATGCCTTTCCAAGCGGGTCTGTCCAAGGACCTGTCGGGCTGTCTGCTGTTAATACTCCAATACCGCCGCCACTGTTTGCAAAGTAAAGGAAGAACTTATCCTTACCATCAATGTTCTTATATGTAGCGCATGGTGCCCATGAGTTGTTTGCCCACTTAGCTGCTCCGTCCTTACCTGCTGCTGCAATTGCACCATGGTCAGTCCAGTTTACCAAATCCTTAGATGAGAAGCAGTTCAAAGTAGTAATCTTACCATAAGTATTCTCTACTAACTTGCCATTCTCATACTCATAGATATCATTTGTTGCATATACATAAACCGTGT
This sequence comes from Lachnospiraceae bacterium, assembly GCA_045579665.1. Classification (GTDB taxonomy): domain Bacteria; phylum Bacillota; class Clostridia; order Lachnospirales; family Lachnospiraceae; genus COE1. Next base: position 541 of record JAZNMO010000056.1, on the reverse strand, counting down.
CATTATATACCATAACACCGGGGTCTGCGCTATATCTTTGTGTTACGATAGGATTGTTGTTACCTGCGCTCTTGTAAAAAGACTTCTCTACAACATCAGGTTTCATCTCCGGCTGCTTCATTACAAAAGTAACACTTTCAATTGTAATGCTGTATCCTTCCTGTAATCCCATCAAAGCAAAGCATGTTAAATCTTCTGTTGCCAATCCATCAGCCGAAATCTGGCTTGCTCCATATACAACCTTTGTCTCAGACTGCATCTCTTCATCTGCAAAGAATTTCAATGATAAATGCTCTGAGCTGGTCTTAATCTTGCACACAACCTTATCAATCTTATCCTTTGGAACCTCATCAGGAATCAAGTAGCTTACTGCTCCATACTGATTCACAAATGAGAAGGTTGTATCTCCATTATCCTGTGCCTCAATCTCTACATTCCAGTTTGCCTTCTTCTCTAACTCAGCAAAGGTATATGTCTTATCTGTTGCTACCTCCTGATTATCATCCTCTGTCTCAGCCTTCTTCTCACCTAATACAAAGGT
>JAZNMO010000055.1:0-56347 GCA_045579665.1 Lachnospiraceae bacterium | reverse complement strand
TCATCAGGAAGCTTATCATAACCTTCCTTCTTCTCAGCAAATCCCTTAACAGCATCAACACGGTTCTGCATAGCGCTCTTCAAAGCTGCAACATAAGAAGCATCTTCCATGTTAGGCTTGAAGTCAGCAGTCTTGCCTGACCAGTCATACATAATTTCAACATCGTCAAAGTTGCCCCACTTCTCGAAGTTAGCCTTTCCTTCAACGATAGTTTCAAGAATTCCTAATGTATCTGCGGGTTTAACCTTGGTTCCCATAAAGTCACCTGTGTTAACGATGTAGCAGTCTACGTTCTTCTCTTCTACTAACTTTTTGAACTTCTCGTAGTCATTTACAAGAGGGTATGTTCTGAACGGGTTAGCATAAGGAACGATACGAAGAGCATTTAAGTCTGTTCCTGCAGCAACACGCTCTGCAGTAGAAGTCTTTGTTGCAAGTGTAGCACCCATAACTGATGCAAGTGCAGCACCTTTCAACTTAACTACAGGGGGAATTGTAGGGTCTTTCATAATCCAGAAGATTGCATTAACAGGAGCGTCAATCTTATCTACACGGTTAGGAGACCATAATTTAGACTTAATAGCGCGTCCGTTACCGTTTCTGATATCTTCTGTTACCAACTGAAGCTTTCCGTTCTCATCAAGAGTTGCGGAGCAGTTCTGAGCTGATAATAAATACTCATTGTCAGGGCATCCTGTAGGATAGTCAGCTGTCTTATCGAAGTAAGTAGGCTCCAAAGCTACAGAAGCACAGGTATCTGTGTTAATGATGAAAGCGTCATCATGTAAAACAGTGATAGGATACTTACCGCCATGCTTAGCATGTGTAAGTGTAGACTTACCGGATCCTGATAATCCGTATACGGAAGCTACGAACTTAGAACCATCTGCTAAAGTATACTCTTTCTGTCCGCCGTGGCAAGCTGCATAACCATTTCTGTTAGCAAGTGCCCATGCCATTGTAAGTGTACCCTTCTTGTGCTCTCCGAAGTACTTCATACCAAGGATAGCTGCACAGTTTGCATTTGTATCAAAGTAGCAAAGTGTTAAAGGATCGCTTAAACAGCTGTAATCTACGTCCGGTGCCTCGTGAGGAGCCCACTGAGGATCAGAGAAGATGTAGATGTCAGGCTCATTTCCGTTTCCTACAGGAACAGAATTCTTATACATCTTTACATACTCATCTGACATATACTGGAAGTTAATCATCCAGTTATAAAGTAAGTTCTCTTCTCCTTCCGGAATAAGAAGGTGTGCCTTTACCATGAACTCTGGGTCAAGACCTACGAAACACTCTGCATGATACATTGTCTTCCAACGTGTCTCATATACAGCGTCCATAACTACCTTATCAAGCTTAGCCTCATCAACACCAGGCTCACCCTTGATACGACGAGCTGCTGCGTAACGACCTGTTACTGCACCATCGTTGAATAAAAGAACCTTTGCGTCCTTCTCAAGACCAAATGTCTCACCATCCTTAATAGGCATATCTGTTACTACAGTACCCGGTGAGTTCTTAGCTAATTCATAAGCCTCTTTTAAAGTGTTTACCTTTACTACGTTATTTCCGTAGAAAGCAGCCTCAATGATAGAACGTGTCTTAGAGAATCCTACCTTACCTGCTCCAATCTCGGAAATTGGATAATACGCTTTTGATGACATATTATTTCCTCCTTAAGATTATAAAATAAAATATATTTCAAACCGTTAAAGGTATCTTCAACGGTTGTGGGCATAGTAATACTATCCACACATTTGATTCATTATCTCAAAACCTTTCAAAAAAGTCAATAAAATAACTATTAAACTTGTGTAATAACGCTTTAATATTCAAGTTTTCGTGTCGATTCCCTCAATAATGATTTCTCATCACCCTCAAAATACGGCTCCAAACGGCGATACACCTCTTCATGATAAGCATTCAGACGCTCTACGTCCCTTGGCTCCATAAAACGAATATCAATAGCATCCAAATCAATCGGCACATAGGTCAGATGTCTAAAGCCCATAAACTGACCATCACCATTCTTCTCTTCATTGACAATCTCCAAAATATTCTCAATACGGATACCATGACTGCCCTCGATGTAAACTCCCGGTTCATCTGACACAATCATACCTGCCTCTAATATGTCTTCTTTCGTACCCGGATTATATCTCCAACGAATATTTGGCGGTGCCTCGTGCACATTTAAAATATATCCGATACCATGACCTGTACCGCACTTATAATCAATATAGCACTCCCACAACGGCTCACGGGCAAGGATGTCCACGCTCTTACCGGTACAGCCGTATAAGAACTTTGCATCTGCAAGTCTTAGCATTCCGCAAACAACCTTTGAAAAATGCTTCTTCATCTCATCCGTAATCTGACCAAGTGCAATGGTTCTGGTAACGTCCGTTGTCGCGCCAATATACTGTCCGCCGGAATCCACCAGATACAATCCGTCTGCTGTAATCTCTGCCTTATTATCCTCTGTCGCAGAATAATGCATCATTGCTGCATTTTCTTTGAAAGCACTAATCGTCGGGAATGATAAATCCAAGAATCCCTCAACCTCAGCACGCATACTATCAAGCTTCATGGCAACGCTATACTCATCCATTTCCACCTTACCGGCATTCTGCTTCATCCAGAACAGGAATTTGGTCAGTGCTACACTATCCTTTAAATAATACTCTCTTATATTCTTAAGCTCTGTTGCGTTCTTAACAGCCTTCATCAAGGTAGTAGGATTACGTCTGTCAATAATCTCTACACGCTCTGAAAGACGCTTATACATCAGGTAGCTTACCTCATCACAGTCACACCAGACACTTCCGTCCAAAGAACAATCCGCAAGAAAAGCAGCCACCTCATGATAATCCTTTACCGTAATATGGTACTTTTCAAAATATGCCTCTGCCTCCGGTGTCAGGGCATCCTTCTGCACAAAGAACACTGCCTCATTCTCTGAAATAAAGGTATATGACAACGCAACAGGATTACACTCCACATCATTGGCACGCACATTATAAAGCCACATAATATCATCCAGCTTGGAAATGAATAAATGAGCTGCCTTATTCTTCTTCATGGCACCACGAACCAACGTGAGCTTCTCCTCTACTGTCTGTCCGTTCTTCTCTTCCAGAATCACCCAAAGCTTACTTACAGGAAGCTTTGGTCTGTCTGTCCAAACAGTATCTACCAAATCCTTATCATATACAAAGGAAATCTTCTTATCTGCAAGACACTTCTCCAAATTCTTTCCAAAGCAGGTATCAACCACTCGTCCATCAAAACCAAGTATCTGCTGCTCCTTCATATTTTTCTCAAGGTACTCCTCTATCGTCGGAACACCCTCTTCATTCATCCTGTAAAGTACGATACCCGAGCCTGTAAGCTCACGCTCTGCCTGCACAAAGTATCTTCCATCTGTCCAAAGTCCTACCTCATCCTGACTAATCACCAAAGTACCGTTAGAGCCCGTAAAGCCCGACAGGAACTCTCTCTGCTTAAAATAGTCATTTACGTATTCTGAATTATGATAATCAGATGTCGGAACAATATAAAAATCAATGCCCGCATCCTTCAATACATCCTTAATCGCTGTTATTCTTTCTCTAATCATTCAATAACCAAGCCTTTCCACAACCTGCAAACTTTGGGCCTCTGGCACAAATTTGCAAGCGAAATTTATTTCGCTTTAATATCCCTTTGCTTCTTCACCTTTTAATAAACCTACCGCCGATGAAGTACCAATTCTGTCACAGCCGGCCTCCAAGAACATCACCAAATCATCCTTTGTCTTCACACCACCTGCAGCCTTCATCTTCACATCGGCACCAATATGCTTCTTAAAAAGCTCTATATCTTCAATCGTTGCGCCACCTGTGCCAAAGCCTGTAGAGGTCTTAATATAATCTGCCCCTGCATTCGTAACCGCCTGACACATGGCAATCTTCTCTTCCTCAGTCAAAAAGCAAGTCTCAATAATCACCTTCAACACATGACTACCACATGCCTTCTTTAAAGTCTTAATTTCCTCTTCTACCTTGGTATAATCGCCATTCTTTACATCACTGATATTCACTACCATATCAATCTCATTACAGCCATCTAAAAGTGCCTGCTCTACCTCTGCCACCTTAGCAGAAGTTACACTATACCCAAGCGGAAATCCAACCACTGTACAGATATTAATTTGACTGCCGTATTTCTCATGTACCCGCTTAATATATGCCGGTGGAATACAAACCGAAGCCGTCTGATACTCCACAGCTTCATCGCAAAGCTTTACGATATCTTTCCATGTCGCAAACGGCTTTAACTGTGTATGGTCTATATGCCCTAAAATCTCCTGATTTGTCATACTCTATTCTCCTTTCACATATTCCCCGTTTTCTTTACAAATTTATTATTTCTTCTTTTTCTCATCTACTACACCAAGCAAATACTTCTTCTGCAGTTTTAAAAGAATCATACCATAACTAATTACCACTATTACAACAATAAATGACAGGCTGGCATTCAACACCGGATACAACACCAATATCTCAAGTGCCTCTATCATACCAATCGCCAGTAAAATTACGCCTGTACTGAATGTCACAGGAAATGAAGCCTTAATAAAGCCTGCAGGGTCCTTTGCTCTGTTCAGCGGAAACTTCTTACCAACCATCATCTCAGGAATCTCCTGCGTTTTCTTCATTTGTATTGACCAGTAAATCATATAAATGCCACACGCAATCAATAACATATTCACAAACATACCCAAATTCATGTACTCACCCAAAACCTTTCTATACTACTGCGCCTGCCGGACTTTGCCTTTCACAAAACACAGACAGGGAACGCTGTCAAACAGCCCTCCCTGCATTTTCTTTCTATCTTACTTAAATTCCTAAGAATTTCATTACAACAGCCTTCATATCTTCCTTATCACATACAGTATCATGTAATACAGGTGCTGTTCTAATCTCCTCGATTGCATTTGGAACGTCAACATTTGCAATCTTAGAAAGCTCATCAACCAATTCAAAGTCTGTCATGCTGTCATACTTCGCATCAATCGCATTCATAACACTTCTTGTGAACTTGAATGGGCTGGCTGTTGAAGCAATCACTGCCTTAGTCATATCCTGAGTATCCTTCTGATACTTCTTAAGAACAGTTGCTGCAACAGAAGTATGTGTATCAATCACATACCCTGTATTGTCATATAACTCCTTAATTGTCTCAGCAGTCTCCTGCTCAGAAGCATAGTTACCGTAGAAATCTGTCATGTTAGACTTCATATCTGCAGTAATTGTATACTTACCTTCCTTAGAAAGAGAATTCATAAGTGCAGCATTCTTATCAGAATCGCAACCTGCTGTCATGTATATTAATCTCTCTAAGTTACTTGAAATCAAAATATCCATAGAAGGTGAGCTTGTTAATACGAACTCTCTGTTTCTGTCATAAACACCGGTCTCAAAGAAATCATATAATACCTTATTCTCATTTGATGCGCAGATTAACTTTGCAATCGGAATACCCATGTTCTTTGCAAAGTAAGCAGCAAGAATATTTCCAAAGTTACCTGTTGGATCTACTACGTTAATCTTCTCGCCCTTCTCTACCTTACCTTCCTTAAGTAACTGTGCATAAGAATATACATAGTAAACAACCTGAGGAACCAATCTACCGATATTAATAGAGTTTGCAGATGAGAACTGATAACCCGCATTTGCCATAACAGCCTCAAGCTCCTTATCGCCAAAGAGCATCTTAACGCCTGTCTGTGCATCATCGAAGTTACCTGTAATACCAACTACAAATGTATTGTCACCCTTCTGAGTAACCATCTGCTTCTCCTGAATAGGGCTAACACCATTCTTAGGATAGAATACGATAATCTTAGTACCTTCAACACCCGCAAATCCTGCAAGCGCAGCCTTACCTGTATCACCACTTGTAGCTGTTAAGATAACGATCTCATTCTGAACATTATTCTTCTTAGCTGATGTAATTAATAAATGAGGTAAGATAGATAATGCCATATCCTTAAATGCAATCGTCGCACCGTGGAACAACTCAAGATAATAAGCGCCCTCTGCCTCTACCATAGGAGCAATTACCTCTGTATCAAACTTAGAATCATATGCCTTATTGATACAATCCTTTAACTCTTCCTCTGTAAAATCTGTTAAGAACAGCTTCATAACCTCATAAGCTGTCTCCTGATATGTCATCTGAGATAACTCCTCTAAAGTCTTATCAAGAGAAGGAATCGCCTCCGGCACGAATAAACCGCCATCGTTTGCAAGTCCCTTCAAAATAGCCTCTGAAGCCTTAACTGTTTCATCTTTACTTCTTGTACTTCTGTAAAATAACATACTAAAACCAGACCTTTCCAAATATCTGCACACACAACAGATATATTATTTTCTTTCGCAGTTACTGTTCACTCGTACCTCGTTCCAGCAACAATTATGCACACAACTGTAATAAATTACAGTTGGCACTTTCAATTCTCGGGATTTTGCTTCGCAAAACACCTCGCGGAATACCACCTTGGAACAATAAACAATTTACAATGTATAAGTATACCATAGGGTTGTAAACTGTGCAACGTTTAAAATCTCGCAAAATCGTACAAATGTCGCTCTCAGGTGGACACTTTTTTCGTGATTTTTATACACGACAAAAACGTGTTCCATTATATTGTAGAAAATGTTATAATAATTCCATGAATACGACATTAAAAGGCGTTTATTGCGCAACAAAAAAAGACAATTCCATATACTACAGAACTTCGATTACTTATCGAAGAAAGCACATCAGTCTTGGCAGCTTTGATTCAGAAGCAAAAGCAAATGAATGTTACCTCGAAGCTGACAGAATTTTGCATAATGCTGAGCTGACATTGAATGATTATGCAGATACTTCAGCCCTCCCCTTTGAAAAATGGGTCATCCTTATGAATTTCAGGGATAATGGGCTTTATTTTGGTACGCCAATTTATGCAAGACGCCATTTCTTCTATTATTATCTGTCTCCGACAGACATTCTTAAATTTGATATTGATGACCTGTTCTACTACTCTTCCCACAAGATTATGCGTAGAGACGGACATCTCTTTGTTGCTGACTACGGTATGCAAGTCAATATCCTTAGTAAATACGGCATCAAAAGCTACGGTGTTCCCGGCAAAGACTATATCTTCCGAAACGGCGACTCTGGCGACTACCGAAGTGAGAATCTGGAAATTATCAACCGCTACCAGGGCGTTACCAAGGTTACCGTAAAGGGCAAAACCAAATATAAGGCCAAGATTAATCTTCCGGGCTACTATGTCATCGGCACCTATAACACCGAGGATGAGGCCGCCATCGCTTATAACAAAGCAATTGATATCTTAAAACAGAATGGCGTTAAGAGGAATTATACTGCGAATTACCTTGAAGGACTCTCGCCTGCAGTTTATGCGGATATTTATGAGAGGGTAAAGATATCGGAGAAGATTGTGGGATATAAACTAAAGCCTTAGGCATTCATCAAACCTAAGGCTTCCTCTAATCACATTATTCTTCTCTTGTCTTTAACTGGGCTTCCAACTGAGCGATTCTCCGCTTAAACTCTTCTTCTCGTTGTGAAAACTCTTCCTTTGTTGCATCCAACTCCTGCCGGAGCTTCTCCGCCATCTCAGCCTTACGATAAATATCGCTTGGTAATTCCAATACTGATTTCGTCACTTCGAATACCTCCTCTGCATAGTGTTGCTGTGCATGAAATACACGTTCTGCCGCCAGGTTAATAAACTTCACATAATCCTTGTACTCCAGGTTTGAAATATTCCCTGCTTCGTACTCTTCTTCTAAGATTAATATAAGTCTTTTCACATACTCTGTCAATTCGTTTTCACGTATCGGATTCTTCTTGGAATATACTCTCGGACGAAAGCTTAAGAGCTTAAATGGTATAAACATCGTCAAATGCTTTTCTCTGATATCCTCCAGTGAATACTTCTGAATTCTTATCGCAGTCCCCTTCGGATACTCCTTCCCAAACGCCTCCTTAAACAGCAGAAACAACTGGTTTGGCATTCGATCTGCAATAGATTTTGTAATTTCATCCCACAGCTTATCCTGCAAAAAGGCTGGAGATGACTTGTCTACTTCTTTGGTCATAGATTACCTTCCTAGATACTAGATTTGAACTTTAGAAATGTGCACACGAATCGTTCTCTTTGAAGGTATCATAGACAGCACAGAATGTCCACACGTGTTTTTTACATTTCATTATGTTAACCATATCATTTTCCGCTTTTTCTAAAGTTTCTTTGTATTTTGATTAGACTAAGAATCACCTCTTTAGACATTATCCAATTAATAAAATTCTGTATCAATCAAAATACCATCCGACAGATTTACCAATATACTACTACTTACTGATTGATGTACTATTCTGACCCATTGCGCATCTTCAATATTTGCTGAAAATTCAATCGGTTCATCATTATTACCTACCAACGGTGATGTATATACAGTTATCCACTCGCCATTGCGTTTTACATCAATGCGCAATGAACTGCTACAGTTGCCATAGCAATCATCCTTTCGTACAAATTTTCCTGATATCATATCGTAATTGCAATCCGTATAACAGTACACAATCCCCTCATCCTTTTGATTCGCATATAGTGTACATATATTACTTCCCATATATTTATTGCCTGCAAAATCCTTTTGCGCTTCTGCTTCCACAGTGAATCCTGTACTCTCAGGGATTACCATCTTTGAAAGTTTTTCCTTTTCTGCCATCTCAATCTTGGGAATATCTAATGTTCTAATCTCATTTCCCCATTCAATATCCGAAAGGATTATCTTTCCCTCTACAGCATTAATCAAACTACCAGATGTTACAGTATACTGAAATCTAATCCATACCGCCTCCGATACATCAACGCAAAATGCTTCAGGTATGAATGCCCTCTTAAACTCTCTTGTTTCATAAACACTCTTCCACTCATCATCTGCATTGTTTTTAGTAAATATTTGGAACTTTCCTGTACGATTTATTGCATTACCATTGTTTACTGCCACAACTCCTGATACATACTGGTAACTACCACCTAAATAATATTCCACAAAACCATTGTCAAAAACATCAGACGCAAGCGTGTAAACATTCTCGCCAGTATAGGTATATCCCATTGTATCTTTCTCTACATTTTGCACTTTATTATAATTCAAGCACTGTAAAATAGTTGCATCGCATAGCCTTTGATTTTCTACAACTATATTTTTAGAGCTCTCTTCGCCCCAAGCACGTTCTTGCATTAACTCCTCATAGGATTCATCTGTGCAGAACACACAATCCGTCAACAAAAGATTTCCTACACCATCATTCCATTCATCATCTGTTCTTTTATAGACTAATCGTATCCACTTTGCTCCTTCAATATTTACTTCAAATTCTACTGGCGTAGTCATCCTGCTAATCTCATCCGATTCATAAATCTGATACCACTCATCGTCATAAACAAAAATTTGGAAAACGCCTCGTCTTACAGTGGATGAATCCACTTGCGGCACAAATGCTCCTACAAATTTACTATACTGCCCACCTAAATAATATTCTGCATATCCATTCACATCCTTATCTGCTATAAGTTGCTTTACATTTGAAGTATAATAAATATTACCTATCGTATCCTTTGCATTTGAAGGTGCTTGTAACCCATTCGCTTCCACCTTTTGTATCGCAACAAGCTCTTCTGTCTTTTTGAAAGTTCTCTCCTGACTAAATGTCTCTTTCCATTCCTTGCGTACCTCAAAATCAATCAAAAGCACATGAAAATCACCACTATACTGCGTATCATCTACGCATTTTATCTCTAACTTAACCTCCGATGTTAACATCTGATAATCAATTGCAAATGGCTCTGTATACTTCGAAAACTCTTCTGTTTCATATGTCAGAATCCACTCTCCATAATTTCCTGTTTTTTCGTATATACAAAGCTTAACCCTTTGCATGTCGCTACTATCATTTTTAACCGCAACCGTTCCACTAAGATAGTTAAAACCTTCCTCCCTCGAGAAAATCAAATAATTCCCAACGTTTAAAACACCACAATTGGAATTATATGTATATGCAGTACCAGTTGTATCCATATAAGTTCTGGCACGATATGGTTCCTCTTGACTACAATTGGTCCATAACTCTGAAATAGGATAATAATTCTTCTCTACAGGCTCGTTCTGTGTCAATTGCTCCTCTACCACAAAGCTTTCTTCTATTTCATCAGCCACCTCTGTACTTAGTCCTACACCATCCTTATCTTTCATGAATAATATTCCTACTATCACTACAAAAATCCCAAGCCCTATATAAAATTTCTTGTTTTTTTGCTCTTTATCACTATTTTTCTTAGTATTTAACTTAGAATAGTCATATGCCGAAGGATTGTAAGTTAGTTTATTTATCTTTGTTTCCGCAGCAGAATATCCCTTATTCTTTGCTTCTTCATAAAAATCTAATGCCTTTTTCAAGTCTCTGGGAAATTCTTTGCCACTTTCATACAGTTCTCCTACCGCATAAATCAAAGCTGCATTGCCACAACGTTTTACAGCTTCTTCTATTTCGTATATTGCCTCCTCTTCACTCCATACACGCTTTAGAAATTGTGCATATAGCTGTAAACCCTCTGCCGTTAACACATGCTGTTCCATCGCCTTATAATTCCACAGTATAACGTCTTCTACATTTCTTTCTTCCATACAGTACATGATAGCAAGTGTATATACTTCTGTTTTCACTAAGCCAAGCATCGCCGCATAATATACCCATACTTTACTAATTTTACGTTTCTTATTAGTAAGATAAGTATACATCCCCACAACTTCCTCTGGATTTGCTTTCAATGGGCACCGAAGAAACTCTTCTATCTGTACTTCTGTTTTATTATCTGCAAGCAATACTTCTATGGCCTCCACAATATGCCATGCCTTAAAGCAATTATCAAGTGGCAAACTTAGCATATTCATCAAAAAGCCAATTATCTTATTTTGATCTTCAGCCATTCTACGTTTATTAACATCAGCCGAATTCATTCTTACAATCAGCTTTTTCTTGAATTTTCCTAGATGTTCCAGCCCCTCTTCTCTTGTCATCTCTTTTGTTATTCCAAACTGCTCATAACTTATCATACGCTAATTGCTCCCATCATCACTACTGGATGCTTATATCTTCTGGGAGTATTACCTTTCTGTCCTCTCCCAAAAGTTCATATGCTTCCACTCTATTCACCATATTCTTCCACGAATTCTCGCATAAGGTACGCATCTCTCTCGCATTACCAAATCTCTTATCTCTGGTTCTGTACATCTCTTCAATCTGACTGTTTACAACCAATTTCGCTTCATCTGTCAAAGATATCTTTTTTTCTTCCACACAGTTATAGAAAATCCGAATCAATTCCTCCGCATTATAGTCCTCGAACTCAATTGTTCTTCCTATCCTACTTTTAATTCCAGAATTACTATCCATAAATTCGTCCATTTCCTTGGAATAACCAGCGAAAATAACAACTAGCTTGTCTCTATTATTTTCCATCTCCTGTATCAAAGTCGAAACTGCTTCAAGTCCAAACGAATCCTGTTCCCCATTTACCAAAGAATAAGCCTCGTCAATAAATAAAACACCGCCATATGCTTTTTCACATACCTCTGCTGTTTTTATTGCCGTTTCACCAGAATATCTTCCTACAAGATCACCTCGAGAAACCTCTAGAATCTCTCCTGTCTTTAAAACCCCAATTCCTGCCAAAACCTCAGCATAAATGCGGGCTACTGTTGTCTTTCCAGTTCCTGGATTACCTGTAAAACAAAGATGCATATTAAATGGCAATGATGTATTTACCTTCTTTTCCTGTTGCTGTTCTTTCTTCATATAACTGATAACATTCAATGTCGTACGAATTTCTTTTTTTACTTCATTCAAACCTATCAGGTTGTCCAGCTTCTCCATTGCCTTCTTCGAACGTTCCTTAGGACTACATTTCATATCAATTCCAAAATCCTTTGGCGTTAAAATGGTCATATATTCCTCGCTTAATTCATCATTTCCATAATTAAATGCCTTTTCCGCAAAAGCATCATTCATCAGATTACGAACTGCTCTGGCATTACCAAACTTTTTATTCACTTTTTTTCTACTTATCATCTCTCGAAAAGCAATTTCTCCCTCTTCGCTAAATCGATAATGCTGCTCTTTTGCCATCTTTTTTGCTATCTCAAGCAACTCATCCTCACTGTAATCGGGAAATTCTATCACCTTTGTAAATCTACTTTCTAAACCAACGTTTGCTTTAAGCAAATCATGCATTTCCTGCTTATAGCCTGCCAGTATTACAATAAATTTATCCCGATAATCTTCTACTGCTTTCACAAGGGTATCTATCGCTTCTTTTCCAAAATCATCATTTTCTCCATTCACCAAGGCATATGCTTCATCAACAAACAAGACACCACCCATTGCATCATCTATTACTTTCTTTGTTCGCTGTGCAGTATGTCCCTGGAATGCGCCTACCAAATCTCCTCTATCTACCTCTATCAGTTGTCCTTTTTCTAAAAGTCCAAAGCTATAAAATATCTCCGCCAACAATCTGGCAACAGTTGTTTTTCCCGTTCCCGGATTTCCAAGAAAAACAAAATGATAACTATCTTTTTTCTCTTCTTCAATCCCTAGCTTTTCACGTCGCAGCTTATCATACTCTATTTTACGTCGAATTCTCTCAATCTCTCTTTTAACACTATCCAGACCAATCATCGCATTAAGCTCCTGCATGGATTGTTCTACTGTATTTTCACTTCTCTGTGTAGTCTTATATTGACTCTTTTCTTCTGTTCCTGCTGTTCTATACTGCTCCTGCTTTTTTTCTGGTGTTGAACCAGAATACATCTCTGGATTCTTAATTTTATTCGTTATGTTACGTGCCAATTGTGCAATATCAGAATTAGGAAATTGAATCATACATTTCTTGCAAGCTTTCAAACACTCTTCCTTCATCTCTTCCTTATATAAGTATTTTATTTCAAGCGCCCAAATCTTCTCATACTTCTTTAGTTTCTTTGCTTTTTTTATCAAACTTAGAATCTCTTCTTTAGGCATTCCGTTCTTTATCATTGAATCTAGTAATACTTCAACAACATATACGGAAGCAGGATAAAGCTGATACGCCCTCTGCATTTCCTGATAAGCTTTCTTCAAATCATGTTTCTCGTAATAATAGGCACATCGAGCCAAATATGCATTTTCTTCCTGACACGATTTGATTTTCTGTAATAATTCTTCCTTTTCTACACAACAATTCAGACCTACCGAACATCTCAGTAAGCCTGCAATTGCATCTATATTACTATCATCACATTCATAGGCACGATTATAATACTCATATGCCTTTTCATCATGTTCAAGCGTAGTTTCTATATATCCCAATAGTGCAAATAACTCTGCACTATTAGGATTTGTTTTCTGCGCTTCATATACTAATGCATATGCATTAGCATAGTTTTGTAACTCTAATTCTGTTAGGACTTTGTGTTTTAACACGATATGGTTCCTCCCAAAAATATTGATTTCTCATAATCATCAAAAATACAACCACACATTGAAAGCAAACTTAATTATCCACCATACAAATTTAAGCGGTAATGCTAATATCCAACATATCCAGCCAACTACATCTTTCTTTCCAATTGCTTTATAATAGTCCAATTTCCACTTAGGAATAAAACTAAATTTTACAATCACTACAAACGCAACAGCAGCAACTATTCCAATAAGCACTCCCAGCATCTTTGACATTTCTAGATCTGCATATACCAAACTACTGAAACCACCTATATATGCTGTCATAAATAATCCCAAAAGATTAGATGTATTAAACTTTTTCTTATTTAACTTTTCAACTTTCTTTACCTGCTCTTTTCTATAATCAGTCGAATATATCTCTTCTGCACGTTTTCTTGCCATCAATATATACTCATAAATGTCCTCATTTATAATATATGAAGCACCTGTTTCACTTTGTAGAAACCAACTGTTCGCATATGCTAAATAAGCATCTGATACCGCCTGTCTATACTCTTGGTCATTCGGATTATTTTCTAAATACTCATCAACCTTACTATCTGCCAAAGATACATTACTACCATTTTTAGTCAACAATAAACATCTTATTTCTGTCGCTTTAAAAAATGAAGATTCAGAATTTAATTCCAATGCCTTTTTAATATAACTTAAAGCAGTTGCTGAATCATCCGTTTTACATGCATACACATATGCTAGATTACCATATAAAATCGCAGCATCAGGAAACTGCTGTATTCCCTTCTTATATGTATCAATTGCCATGCGTACATTACCATCCTCCCAATAAGCTAACGCCATGTAGTTAAACAAATCAGAATTAAAATATCCATCTGCAATTGCCTTTTTACAGAAATTAATTGTTGCAGCTGAATCGCCTAAATCATATACCCTCTTTGCTCTGACAATTATTTCATTCTCAGCCGAAGTATTTGACGTATTCTGCTCATATTCTTGTTTTTCATATTGTGTAGTCGCTTGCTGTTTTTCAACCTTTCCACTTTTTCTAGCTTTCTCTAATTTAGCGTCATACTCTTTTCTCTTAAACTTATCATTGAATATATTTGCCGCTTCTTCAATCAATGCAATTTTAGCTTCGGCTTGTTGTCTTTTTTTCATATCCGGTGCATTTTGTCTGTTAATCCATTTCTTCTTTTGCTCAAACAAATGCTTACCTATATCCTCATTACTCCACTTCGGATTAATACCAAGTTCCTCATAATAGTTATACATTTCTAAAACCTCCAATTATTCTATATCAATCTTATCGATTAACATTCTCTTCTCTCTAACCTCTTCCTCGCTAAGGTTAGATGTTCTTTCAATTTTCATCTCTCCTAGATTCACATTATCTGTCATATCAAATACACTGACATGTATAAATCCATTGAGATCATACTCCATCTTTACCGATACAGGTGCCCCCTCTGGATGTGGTGCAATTTCCAAACGACATTCACCAATGATTGTATCGTAATCTGGGTCCGCATCTTCACCTTCTACAACTTCCACCAGTAAAGCTGTTTGGTTATCGCAATGAGTATAGAACGTTTCCTCATTAGATGCCGGCAACGGTGTATTTTTTTCTAAGATAAAGGAAGCTCTTCTTTTTTCGCCATCATATGTGATAACTCCCAACGAATGCGAATTCACATCTGTAACCTTTATCTTCTTTTTATTACTTGCGAAGTCACTATTTACAGCCTTATCTTTTATCATATCTGCATAATATGCTGCACCAATTGCTACCGCTTCATCAGGATTTAATTCCTGCGATGGAACAATTCCAGTCACCTTTTGAATCATTTCTTTGATAGCAGGAACTCTTGTCGAGCCTCCAACCAAAAGCACCTTAGATATATCGCGCCACTGTAAGCCCGCCTCTTCTAATGCGATTTCCATACTCGCCTTAGCTGACTCTATATGTCCTCTTATCAAAGAATCGAATTCTTCTCTGGTAATTTCTACCTTTAATGACTTTCCACCTGATATTATAGAAATATTAGTTTTGTTGCGTGCTGATAATGCTTTCTTTGCCGTTTCTGCTTTTAATCGCAAATCCTGACAAGCCTGTTCATCATCCTCTAGGTCAATACCATATTCATCTTCGAACGCTTCCATTACTTTTGAAATAATGACATTATCAAAATCAAACCCTCCAAGATTTCTGTTTCCTGTCGTAGATAAAATATCTACCTTTTCCAAATTCTCAGAAAGCTTCATAATCGTAATATCAAAGGTACCTCCACCTAAATCAAATACCATAACATTACCATCCGAATTAGCCTGTCCATGACAATATGCTATCGCTGCAGCTGTTGGCTCATTAATAATTCCAAGCACATTCAAACCTGCAATTTCTCCTGCATCCTTTGTCGCATTTCTCTGTGCATCATCAAAGTATGCTGGCACCGTAATCACAACACCTTCAACCTTATCAGCTCTTGCCGCCTCTGCATCTTCCTTCAATCTTTTAAGAATCAAAGCTGATATTTCTTCTGCTGTATATCGTTCCGTCATAGACACATCAAAAGAAAAAGCTTTTTGTCCCATCTGTCGTTTTACAAACTGACATACATTAAGTGGGTCAACTATACTATTTTCCTTAGCTTGTGCTCCTACTACTGCTGCACCATCCTCAAACATCACGACAGATGGTGTTGTCCTATCACCATCCCTGTTTTCAACAACTTCTGCCTTTCCATCGGCATTAATAGCTGCCACTACCGAGAAAGTCGTTCCCAAATCAATACCTATTACCATATTTATCCTCCTTCTTTTTATTGTTAAAGCCTATTACCATCGCCATCTGCTTATCTAATTCCGTCTGCCACACTGCTAGATTCTCACATCTTGTTAAACGAATTTCTATTTCATTAAAAAAGTCATCAAATGCATCAGCTATTTTGTCATATCGTGCCACTTCATACATTGTTGTAGGCACACAATAATCCTCAATCCTTTCACATATTAGATGCATCTCTTCACCACTCAAACAGTTCTGATTTGCACGAATTACATCAATCAATCCATTCACTCTTACAATTTTTTGGTCCGAATGATTCACAATGTTCATCTGGTCATTTGCAATTACAATAACGCCTTGCGCATACAATCTCGTCGATATATTTCTGCCTAATATTTCATTTACTATTTTTTCACATATCCGAACATGCTTATCATTTTGTATCTTAGCATTCCACGAAGCATACTTATCTTTATCACTACTGTCCTGCCACCTTCCCGTTTTATCTATTGTTATCGTCTTTTTACTATTACCAATATTCTTGACTTCAACAACAAATATTCCTTGTGGACACACAATCAAATCATCTATCTCACACTTTTCATTTCCATACTTTAAACTAATTCCAGAAAAGAAAACCAAACTGTCCGTATATTTCTCCAATAAGTTTGAAACCAATTTTTCGCCTTCTATTCCTTTATGTATTCCGTAGTATTCTTTTCCTAATTCCGAATAAACATCTTCAAACCGACACTTCACATCTTCAAAATTACGCTTAAGCTCCATAAAATTAGATTCCATATCCATAATTTGGTTTGCATAATCATCCACATCCGTGTCCGCTTTACTCCATTTGCTATATTTTAAAGAGTTAATAATATATCTCTTATTTCGAATCCAATCACATCTCTCACGAATAAGCCCATAAATACCTTTCATAATTTGCTCGAGTTCTTTGAACTTATCCTGATTTGTTTCCAAGTAACTGTCCCTATCCTCATTAACTATCGGTATCAAATCATATTCCGTTCGAATACTTTTTACAAACAGCCGATTTACTTCTTCAAATATCTGATTATCTTTCAAAAGAACAGCATAATCTCCCGAATCTCGAAATGCTTCTAAACAACATTCATATGTATCTTTTTGTAATTTAGAATTGTATTGTCGTTTACAGTATTTTTCTATCGCCTGCCTGCATACCGTCACAAGCTTCTTTCCTCGATACTTCTGCAATTCAGGTACTGCTCTAAGCCTCCGACTCAACCAAACTGATAGTCGCAAGCAAATCAGTGGAATTACTAATGCTATCACTCCATACATAAAAATTTCAATGATTGGAGAAGCAATGATTAGTACTATTTCTATCAATCTCGTCAGCAGAATAAGTAGCCCTGACGCAACAGTATCACTTTGTGAAACATTCTCGCAAAACGATTCCATTAACGTACAAATAAATTCTGGCAAACAACCTATTAAATAAGTCCCCCACAAAAGAGGATACTGAAGTACAAAAACGCCCACAAAAGCAATAGCATATCCTCTATAAAAGTACTTATCCAAATAACATTCTTTCTTTCGTAAATACTTCTTGAGTTTTCTTGGAATTCTTTTTTTAATCATAAATACAAGCAAAAGAACTATCCCAATCGGATAACCTACTTGTATCGCCCACACTCCTACTATTCCTGTTGCAGCCCATACTTCTTCATATCTCACTACGTAATATAGAAAATATGGAAACAGAAAAAATGTTACAATTGGCTGCATCCATCTTTTTAAAACATTCAAAACAATACCTACTTTCCTCTTCTTGCAACAAAAAAACACTGGTATCCACCAGTGTCATTCCTTCTTGCAACTGGCTGGCATATTGTCAAAGCAAATTAGCCCCTATAGTTTTGCGCCCCCATCTTTAGATAAGTTTGCCTTCTTTAAGTCAAAAGGTGTACCTTTTGACTTGCACACGCAATTATCAAAATTGTATTTAATCAATATACTTTTTACGAAACAAAGTGTTATTGTAAAATTCTGTATTGAATTGTTTGTTTTCTCGTGTTAGTATGTACTTAGTAAAAAGAATGTCAAAAGGTACACTTTATGACAGTTTTATGTCATTTTATTCGAATCGATAGCTTTTCACCCTTCGATAAAATGTCGATTCACTCATATTACATTTTTCCAGCACTTCCTTGATAGGGAGTCTTTTTTGTTTCCAAGCACTTACCATTTCCTCAAAGTCATCTGGTAATTCTTTTTGAGGTCTTCCAAATTTAATTCCCTTTGCTTTTGCTACTGCAATCCCTTCCGCCTGTCTCTTCTTGATGTTTTCCCTCTCGCTTTGTGCCACAAAAGACAATATCTGTAATACCAAATCCGCAATGAATGTTCCCATCAAATCGTTTCCTGTTCTGGTATCTAATAAGGGCATGTCTATCACACAAATATCTATTCCTATTTCCTTGGTCAGAAGCCTCCACTGTCTCTGTATCTCTTCATAATTTCTTCCAAGTCTATCTATACTTAAAACATACAACAAATCACCCTTTTTCATTTTCTTAACCATTTTTAAATATTGTGGACGATTGAAGTTTTTTCCCGATTGCTTATCCACATATATTTTCTTTTTACTAATTTTCATTTTTTCTAAAGCGACTATCTGCCTTTCCTCATTTTGTTCTACACTTGACACTCTTGCATATCCGTATACTGCGCTCATTTTTATCCCTCTTTCTATCGATTTTGCTATTATATTCTCCACAATTTTTCTTCGCTACGCAAAAAGGCACAAAAAAAGAAGCCATTCACCTCTCAAAACGAAAAGTAATGACTTCTTTCAAGCTCTATACTATTTTATTCCTCATACAGCTCCTGCAGCTTTGCAAGAACCTTCTGATATGCTGCTATACTGGCTTCCAGCGTAATGCCGATTTCACCGGCCGCCATATCTCCGGTAACTACTTTTTTCTTTTTCTCACAGATATCAATCTCTCCTAATAAAAAGGTTTCCATCTTGCTGACACTAAAGGTTCTTACCGTCGGCTCCTCTTCTTTGGGCTCCATGCTTTTGAGTAGTTCTGTAATCGCCGCCTGCATATCATTACACAGATGAATATTATTTTCTAAGATAAGCCCCAACATCTGGTCTCTGGACTCACCCAAACGCTGCTTCATCTTTTCAACCTCTCCGGTAAGATAGGTGTCTACTATAGTTAGTACCGCTTTATGCTTCTCTTCTTCACCGATTTCGTCTGAAATTGCTTCTCCTACCTTATCCAGCTTCTTAATAATCTCTTTGCAAAAGATGATACTTTCATCCACAACAAAGGTTAAAAGGTCATCCTTACTCAAACTTGCCTTCTTATCCTTCTGTGCACATAGCTGTATATTTACAAATTCTCGAAATAATTCTACTACTCTCACATTAATCATCTCCATAATCCTTCATGCAAATATTAAGGTGTGCCTCACCTTCTATCCCCTTTATTTCACCCGCAGTGCTGTATTGCCACATATCAAAGGCATAGGGATAATCCGGGCTTTCTCCTGACTGTGCCAGCCAAATATCGTACTTTTGCAATTCTTCCATATCGTATTTGGTCACTAGACTTTCCTTATTACCATAAAGCATTGGTGTATATCCTGCCGCCTTCACTTCCTTCATAAAATATGCCGCAAGCTCCGTTCTGGTTGCCACATCCAAGCCGTCCGTACGGGCAATATCACCATTTACCGCCTCTAACATATATACAACAGGATATGTAATATTATACTCCTTTAACTGCGCCGTGAGAAGTGTCAGTTCTTCCTTTACCTCTGTTTTAGATACAGCCTGTGAATAGAAGTACACGCCCACATCCAAGCCTGCACTTGTGGCACCGCTCATATAGGTATGGAAAGAATCATCTGCAATCAGCTCTCCCGTTGCATATCCTCTGCCGCCGATTTTCAGCATAACAAAATCACAGCCCGCCTTCTTGAGCTTCTTAAAGTCTACCACTCCACATTTTGAAGAAATATCCACTCCAAAAGTTGAAATCTGTTTACCGCTTTCATAGTATTTCATCTGTGGTTCATCATATACAAATCTTGACTTCGCATAGGAATTGGTTACAAGATTCGGATTCAACTCTACCCACTCCATTGTTCCATCCGCATAATTAACTAAGGTATGCGTCTGACTCAGGGAATCAATTTCCTCCTGCGTCAATGTTTCCTTATCTCCTGCATCAAAGGTTTCCACCATCCCCGTTGAAATATCTGAAGTGGTAGGTGTTTTCTCATCTTTTATCTGTTCGCTTACCGTTTCTCCGGTAGTTTTATTGATAACCGTTCCGTCTCCTGTACTCTGCTGTGTGCTTTTCCCATGTTCCGGTAATGACCAGATATTCAAATCATCAGAGCGCAAATCCCCACTGTCTGCCAACAAACTTTGCACACTCTCTACCAGCATTTCTACCTCTGTCTGCTGTTGGTTCTTCTTATTCTTCGCTGATGAACCATTCTTCTTCCATGGTTCGTTCTCTATAAACACGAGTCCAACTACCAGTAGTACAACCAAGGACATTATCAATATCATATTCAGCATTAACCGATTATGCTCCCGATTCCCCTCGTAAAATTCATCATCGTCGTCTAATCTCATAAGTAATCCCTTTCCCTTTACACAGTATCGCTTGTTTTTCTTAATGCACTGTTTGCTCATCAATGCGCCGTTTACATAATTCATTACGCATATTATACTTTATATTTTATTACATTTCAATTATTTTCTGACTATTTATATATATTTTTTAGAAGCGTTTGAATTTCTACAAATACTTCACATCCTCGGGGAGCGTTTTGACAGAAGCAAGAATGAAATTTCCTATGATACAAAAAAACCCTAGAATCTACCATTGTAAATTCTAGGGTAAGTTTTTATCTTATTAATTCTTAAAGCTATGAATCGGAGCCGGGATTCTTCCTCCTCTGTTCACAAACGCATCACATGAGAAGTTGTTAACCGGCATAATAGGTGCATGTCCTAATAAACCGCCAAACTCTACATTCTCACCAACTGTCTTACCGATAACAGGGATAATTCTAACCGCTGTTGTCTTCTGATTAATCATACCGATTGCAAGCTCATCCGCAATAATTCCTGCGATAGTTGTTGCCTTTGTATCTCCCGGAATCGCAATCATATCAAGACCTACTGAGCATACACAGGTCATTGCCTCAAGCTTCTCAATAGTTAACGCACCTGCATTCACAGCATCTATCATACCCTGGTCTTCGCTGACAGGAATAAACGCACCACTTAAACCACCTACGTAAGAAGAAGCCATTACGCCGCCCTTCTTCACCTGGTCATTTAAAAGAGCAAGAGCTGCTGTCGTACCCGGTGCACCTGCATACTCGAGTCCAATCTCACACAAAATATCTGCTACGCTATCACCGATTGCAGGTGTAGGTGCAAGCGATAAGTCTACAATACCAAACGGAACGCCAAGACGCTTAGAAGCCTCCTGTGCAACCAACTGACCTACTCTTGTTACCTTGAAGGCAGTCTTCTTGATAGTCTCACATAATACTTCAAAGTTCTCTCCGCGAACCTTCTCCAATGCAGTCTTAACAACACCAGGACCACTAACACCAACATTGATAATCGCATCTGCTTCTGTTACACCATGGAACGCACCTGCCATAAATGGGTTATCATCCGGTGCATTACAGAATACCACCAGCTTAGAGCAGCCTGCAGAATCATTATCCTTTGTCCACTCCGCTGTCTCCTTAATAATATCTCCCATCAGACGAACAGCGTCCATATTGATACCAGTCTTAGTAGAACCAAGATTAATCGAGCTACATACCACATCAGTCTCGGCCAACGCCTGTGGAATCGAACGAATCAAAAGTTCATCTGCTTTTGTCATTCCCTTACAAACCAATGCCGAGTATCCACCAATGAAGTTCACACCAACTTCCTTTGCAACCTTATCCAGTGTCTTTGCGATTGTTACAAAGTCCTCCGGTGTCTTACATGCCGCACCGCCAATCAATGCGATTGGTGTAATAGAAATACGCTTATTCACAATCGGAATACCAAATTCCTTCTCAATCTCCTGACCTGTAGCAACCAAATCCTTTGCTACTGTCTTAATCTTATTATATATATTCTCATTTACCTTAGCCAAATCAGAATCAATACAGTCCAAAAGGCTGATACCCAACGTAATGGTTCTAACATCAAGATTCTCTTTCTCAATCATGTTGTTAGTTTCTAATACTTCCAAAATATTAATCATAACAATCTCCAATCTTTCTAAATATCTGTCAATAGTCCAGTCGCGCCATTCGCAAAGCCGCAACTTCATTGCTGAACTATATGCGATGCATGCTGTTAAAGATATCTTCTCTCTGGCACTTGATGACAACACCAATCTCTGTTCCAAGTGCGTCAAGCTCATCTGTAACTTCACTAAATGACTTTGTGCAGTTATTAAAGTCTGCAATCATCATCATATTGAAGTAATCATTAACGATTGTCTGAGAAATATCGAGAATATTAATATTACTCTCTGCTAAGTATGTACATACCTTTGCAATGATACCAACTGTATCTTTTCCTACTACTGTAATAATTGTTTTTTTCATAATCCTGACTCCTATTCATTACACATATAAGTAGACTCGTAAATCCGCACTTCGTGCTCATTGTCTGCTTACGCAGACGATTTACTCGTTATTGCGAAAAAAATCAAATGTCAGCTTTGCTGACGCTTGATTTTCTCTTCGCGTACTTTGTTATATTTATAACATATTACATATCAAATTTCAACTAATTGTGAGAGTTCACTCCTATTTGCCACAAAGATATTGAAATCATCCGGTTTATAACCATGGTCTCCCATGGCAATCTCAAGTCTTACCGTTTCATAAGCAAGCTCTGCCAGATTATTCTCCTTGCTCAGATGTCCCAGGCACACTGCCTTCAGCTTATCATTCAGCAGTCTGCCCAAAAGCCTTCCTGACAGTTCATTGGACAAATGTCCGCGATTTCCCAAAATTCTTTGCTTCAAATAATATGGATACGGTCCCACCTGCAACATGTTTACATCATGATTGGCTTCCAGCATCAAGGCATTCATCCCCTGAAGGCTTTCAACGATGTAATCATCATAGGTGCCAAGGTCTGTTACAACAGCCATTCGGCTATTTCCATACTGAAAACGATATGCTACCGGCTGTGCAGCATCGTGGGAAATCTTCATGGGATTCACTGTGATATCCTTGATAATCAACTTCTCATCCGCCGCTATCTCATGAAACAGCTCCTCCTCTACCTTTCCCAAAGAAGAAGTCTTCTTAATCTCCCGAATCGTACCTGCCGTGGCATAGATAGGAATCCCAAACTTCCTGCTCATCACACCTAACCCCTGAATATGGTCTGAATGCTCATGTGTAATAAGGATACCATCAATATCCCTTCCCGTAAGGGAAAGCTGCTGTAAGCCTTCCATAATCCGCTTACAGCTGATTCCCACATCCACCAAAAGGTGTGTTGCCTCCGTTCCTACATATACGCAATTTCCGCTGCTGCCACTGGCAATACTGCACATTCTCATCTAAATAACCATGCCTTTCCAAAACCTGCAAACTTTGTGCTCCGGCACAAATTTGCAACTTTGATAAATTTATTTATCAAAGTTTTAGTCCTTCCAAAATACTTCTATTCTATCGCCTGTTTTTAACGACTCTGTAAACTGAGCCTGTCTACCGTTAATCAGGGTTACAATCTGGCTTCCCTGCGTTCTTGTTCTATCAAAATTAATATAATCAAAGACATCCACAAAGCAATAGTCCTTTTTACCATTCATGGAAACAGGCTTCTGATTCACAATAACCAGAATACTTCTGTTCTGCTCCTCTTCTATCCTTTCTTCCATCTTTTCCTCAATTGCCTCCTGCTCCACCATATGACGGAACACCTCAGCCATCTTTGGCTCCTCAACAGCCTTCGCCTCTTCCATAACCGTTGGCTCTGCCACAGTCTTTTCTTCCTCAAAGAGATAAAGCTCATCACCTGAGTTAATGCGTGTCTCCGCTGTTGCTTCCTCTCCGTTTACATAGAGTGTCTTCCCCTGCTCCTCATCCGGCATACATGCCATTAACTGCTCATAGGTAAGACAGGATTCTAATACAATCTCATCCTCCTGCTGAATCTGATAATCCGCATCACAAAGTACACCATTTACTTTTACAGCCTTTGGTAACTCGATTGCTTCATTATTTAACATAAACTTAAGCTTTGCCTTGTAATCAATCAAATCAGACACCTTAAGCTCTGCCGCCTTACCTGCAGTAGCCGACTCCATAACGATACGGTCATTAGGCTTAATCGCATAATTGATATTCACAGCTGCTTCATTTACAAAAATCTGTGCACTCTCTCCGTACTCACCCTTTGTGACACGTTTCTTACCATTTACCGTATAGAATAAATCCTGTCCACGTCTCGGGAATAAGCCTTCCTTATCAAATGCCGCCTGAATCGCTGCATCTACGACGGATAATTTATTATTATCGTATAACTTCACCTTCTTACCATTGAAGTACACATAAACAAAATTATTATTCTGCTCATAATAAGACAGGCAAATGCCAATCGGCGTAATAATCGTAGAATCCTTTAAGCAATCTAAAGGGAACTCTATCTCATTCATGATATCCTCACCGCGAAGTGCCACTCTCTTCGGGTCAAGTCCAAGCTTATCGGCAAGCATCTTGGTATAACCCTTTACCTTACCGCCACCGCCAACTACAAATACGGCACTTGGTGATACGCCACCGTTCATTTCACGAAGCAGCGCAGCAATCTGCTCAGTCATTTTATCCATCTCGGGCGCACAGATTTCCATAACCTCCTTAGCTGTAATGGTCTGTTCCAAGCCCATAATATCCTCGTAAGTAATCTGCTCTTCTACAAAAGCAGCCTTCTTTACCTTCTCTGCTGTTCCAAAATCAATCAGACACTGTCTTGCTATTGCCTCTGTTAAACAGTCACCCGCCATAGGAATCATGCCAAATGCAAAAATACTGCCATCCTTTGTAACGGAAATATCCGAAGTACCTGCTCCCACATCCACCATCGCAATGTTAAGAAGTCTGTACTTCTCAGGAATCGCAACACGAATCGCCGCAATCGGCTCCAAGGTCATATTGGCAACCTTCAAATCCGCCAGCTCTACTGCACGGTATAAGCCGTCTACCACATCATCCGGAAGGAATGTTGCTATCAAATCAGCTCCCAAAGTCTTTGCTTTATGATGCTCCGGCTGGCTCATCCACATTCCATTGATATAGTACCTCATCACTGAATAACCTACACAATAGAAATTTGTCGCACTCTCATTCTCCTCAGAGAACTGGGCGAATGCCTTCTCCATACCTCTGGATGCCACCAATGCAATATCGTCCTTATTAATCTGCTTTTCCTTTTCAAATTCAATTTCTACATTGACATTCAAGGTCTTTAGCACACGTCCTGCAGCTGCAATGCAGACCTCCTGAAAAGAACATCCGGTTTTCTCTTCCAGCGCCTCTTTAATCTCAATGATTGTCGCCGCTACTCTGTTAATATCGTGAATCTGACCATCCAGCATGGCTCTGGTCTTATGCTCACGAATCTCCTGTGCTACTACAACGAAGGTATCTCCCTCCTTACAGCCCACAGTACCTACTACGCTTCTTGTTCCGATATCCAGACCGAATACCGGTGTTCCTTCATACTTCATCTGATTCATTTTGTTTCCCCCATTACTTTGTTAATCTGCCTATAGGTTTCTTCCAAATCCCCATTATTGGTAATGACCACCTGACATTTCTCTCTAAACTGTGCTTCCCCAAGCTGCTCCTTCATAATGTCTGCTATCTTCCGGTCGCTATAGCTTCTGCTTTCACGAAGACGCCTGCTTCGCACCTCCACATCCGCATGCACATACCAAAGCTCGTCTACGATTTCATCATAGCGTTCTTCAATAAGTAACGCCGCTTCAATAAAGAAGTAGTCTACCTCGCCCCGCTCCTGTTCAAAGGCTATCTGCTCCCTGATATAGGTCTTTACCTCGGGATGAATGATTTGATTTACCTTTATTAAAATGGCCTTATCCGAAAAGATAATTGCTGCCATTTTCTTCTTATCAATGGTTCCGTCCCCATTCAGAACCTCTCTTCCCAATAGCTCTACCAGCCGCTCATAACAGGACTGTCCCGGCTCTTGCAGCATATGTGCCGCCTCGTCCGCTCTGATAATCCTGCAATTGTAGTGACTCTCTATATAGGAAAGAATCTGTGACTTCCCGGCTCCCACACCACCGGTGATACCGATTATTACCATAGTTAATCTCCTGTTTCAAATTTGTACCTGTACAAATTTGCAATAATCAAGGCTTCGATATATGGCCTTGATTATTTGGCTTCATACCAATCCATTCCTGTATGCAAATCTATCTCCAGCTTCACCGCAAGCTGACATGCATTCTGCATCTCCTCTGATAACACCTTGCGAACCGCCTCTACCTCATCCTGTCTTGTCTCTATTAACAATTCATCGTGAATCTGCAAAATCAGCTTCGACTGCAAGCCTTCTCTCTTCAATCTGTTATAGACATTAAGCATGGCAAACTTAATAATATCTGCCGCAGTTCCCTGAATCGGCGAATTCATGGCAATACGTTCACCAAAGCCTCTCTGCATAAAGTTTGAAGACTTAATCTCCGGCACCGGTCTGCGTCTTCCAAAGATGGATGACACATAGCCATTCTCCTTGGCATCTGCTACCAGCTGGTCTAACAAAACCTTAATACCCGGATAGGTTTTAAAATACTGCTCAATATATGCCTTTGCTTCCTTCACGGAAATGCTCAAATCCTGACTTAATCCAAAGGAACTAATGCCGTACACAATACCAAAGTTAACCGCCTTAGCGTTTCTTCTCTGCAAATCCGTTACCTCTTCAAATGGTGTGTTGAATACCTTAGAGGCCGTGATTCTGTGAATATCTTCATTCTGCTTATAGGTCTCAATCAGCTGCTCATCCTTTGACATATGCGCTAAGACTCTAAGCTCAATCTGTGAATAGTCCGCATCCATGAAAATACAGCCTTCCTTTGGAATAAACACCTTACGGATACGTCTTCCAAGCTCCATCTTCATCGGAATATTCTGCAGGTTCGGCTCTGTGGAGCTTAATCGCCCTGTAGCAGTAATGGTCTGATTAAAATTCGTATGAATACGATTATCCTCTCCGATATACGCTGCCAAACCGTCCGCATAGGTGGATTTGAGCTTTGTCAAACCTCTATACTCTAATATATCACTGATAATCGGATACTCCGGCGCCAGCTTCTCTAATACGTCTGCCGCTGTAGAATATCCTGTCTTTGTCTTCTTACCACCGGGAATCTCCAACTTTTCAAATAAAATCTCACCAAGCTGCTTTGGCGAATTAATATTGAAGCTTTCTCCGGCAGCCTCATGAATCGACTTCTCAAGTTCTTCGATTCTTCCGGTCAATGCCTCACCGTAAGCCTTAAGCTCCTCAGGCTTCACAAGTACACCCTCGCACTCCATATCATAAAGCACATAGGAAAGCGGCATCTCTAACTCTCTAAAGAGTTTATCCATGCCATATTCCTGTAATTTTTCTTCTAAAAGAGGCATTACCTGATACAGCACATGGGCTTCCTGGGCAAAATAACGGATACACTCTTCCTTTTTATCCCTAAGGGCACTTGTCAAATCTGCCTTACCAAAGATTTCAGACCAGCTCTGTGTTGTCTGTCCCAGGTACTCATTGGCAATATCACCTATCTCATAATCACTCTTCAAAGGATGAATCAGATACGCCGCAATCTTACAATCAAACAGATTCTTCGTAAGCTCCTCTGCCGATAAGTTGTCCGCCTGTGTCTTTGCTACCAAATCCTTGTACTCATGCTTCACATCAAAGCAGGAAATCATAGCATTCACTGACATCACATTTGTTAACAGCCATTCTTTGGTAAGCTCCGTGCCTGCCTCCAAATAATATACCTTGTCCTCTTCCATACAAAGGACAACACCATAACTTCCTGTCTCTTCCTCCATCTGGAAAAACAGCTGTCCCGACTCGCCGGCATTAAGACTTCCGCTTGCCTTCGCATCTGTCTCTATCATACGATATGCCAGACTCTTTGCATTCTTACTGCGGGCAAATATCTCCTCTGCATCTGCCTTGGTCTTAACCTCTATAATCTTGTATTCTACACTCTTCTTCTGTTCCTTTACCTCGAACTTTGAGAGCATATTCTTAAATTCTAACTGCTTAAAAAGTACATATGCTTCTTCTGTAAACAGATTGCCAAGCTTTGCCTCTTCATAATCAAAATCAATCTGTGCATTGGTCTCAATCGTCGCAAGCACCTTACTCAAATCTGCCAAATGCTTATTCTCGATAAGACTCTCCTTGATACTCTTCTTGGTAATCTCCTCAATATGCTCATAGATTCCCTCTAACGAGCCATAAGTTACCATCAAATCTGTAGCGGTCTTTGTCCCAACCTTCGGCACACCCGGGATATTATCCGCTGTATCTCCCATCAGCGCCTTAAGCTCTATAAACTGCAAAGGTGTTACCTGATATGCCGCTTCAACATCCTTTGCGTAATAATCCTCTATCTCTGTCTTGCCGCCCTTTGTCTTAGGAATTCGAATCTTAATCCTATCTGTGGCAATCTGTAACAAATCACGGTCTCCTGATACAAGAGATACCTCCATGCCCTCTCTCTCTGAGCGCTTTGCAATGGTTCCTAATAGGTCATCCGCCTCGTATCCTGCCTTCTCCACGATACGAACCCCCATGGCCGCCAATACATCCTTAATCACAGGAACCTGCTCTCTAAGCTCCTCAGGCATCGGCTTTCTCGTACCCTTATATGCCTCATACATCTCATGGCGGAAGGTCGGCGCCTTCACATCAAACGCAACTGTAAGATAATCCGGCTTCTCTTCATCCAGTATCTTGAACAAAATATTCAAAAATCCATACACTGCATTGGTATGCAATCCCTTCGCATTGGTCAAATCCGGTACACCATAAAATGCTCGATTCAGAATGCTGTGTCCGTCAATTAATACGATTTTACTCATCTCTATCTATGCCTTTCTGTCTTTTGCAGGGCTTCTATTTATATATCGGCTTTTGTTGACATAAATATTACCCCTGATGACTTATTTTTGTAAACAAGCCTTCTCTTTTCAAGATATACTTCCATATCCTTTTCCTTCCTATAATATACTACATTTCGTCGCATTTTAAAAGTTTTTCTCTTTAGTCTTCCAAAATGTTATCGTGCTTTTTAGCCTTTCTACCCAAATCTTATTATGCACTTTATGACAACTTTACATAATTGTATTGACACTTTTGTGTTTCACCTTGTACATTTAGAATGTAATCGGCATTCATTGTGAAGGGGAATTCAACATTTTAAACTTTTTTATTAACCTAAACACTTATATGAAAAGGAGAAGTATTTCTATGAGAATTTCATTGGGAAAGTTCAACTTCACAAAACTGATTGCTGCATTAGCATTCCTTTTTGCAATCATTTTCTTTGCGGATTTGACCGCTTACGCTGCTGACTGGTATGTTTCACCAAGCGGCAGTGATTCTAACTCAGGAACCTATTCCAGTCCTTTTGCTTCCTTGAACAAGGCAGAAGCTGCTGCTTCTTCAGGCGACACAGTATACATCATGGGTGGAACCTACAAGAACTTCACAGTTGAAGCATCTGATAGCAATTACAACTATGTTCATCAATTTACCAAGAGTAACATTACTTATCGTGCATACACCTCTAAGAATGTTCCTGTATTTGACTTTTCAGGTACAAGCACATCAAAGAGAGTTGCTGCTTTCCATGTAAAGAGCGGAGTTACGGGTGTTACCTTCCTTTGCTTCAAAGTAACAAATGTCCCTGTCGGCAGCCAGAAGCAGTCTGAGTGCTTCCGTATCGAAGGAAATGCCACATTAAATCAGATTACCTGCTACAATTCCAATGCAAACGGCTTCTACTTCTGCAACAACGGAACAGGTAATGTCATCAAGTGTGATGCTTATAATCTCTACACTTCAAACAGCACCTCTAACAGCAACACCGACGGATTTGGTGCACACGGTAAGGGTGTAACCTTCACACAGTGTCGTGCATGGGCTTGCGGTGATGATGGATTTGACTGTATTACTTCAAAGGGTGCAAATACCTTTGATACCTGCTGGGCTTATAACATGAACAAGGGTGGCGATTCCAACGGATTTAAGATTGGCGGCTACGGCACAGGAACTGTTCCAAGTACTGTACCTGTACATACCGTTAAGTACTGTCTTGCTGCAAATAACGGTTCTAACGGTTTCTATGCAAATCACCAGCCGGGTCAGGCAGCAAACTGGACCTACAATACCGCTTACGGCAACAAGGGTGCTAACTACAATATGTTAGAGCGTGTCAGCCCTACTGATTCTACGGATATTGCCGGCACAAGAGAATTTTTAAGATGTAATATTTCTTATAACGGTGCTATCAAGAATATCGGAAGCGGTTCAAAGGTAGGTAACTGCTCTTGGAACAGTGCATTTAACTGTACTGCTGACGACTTTGTAAGCCTTGATGCATCTCAGATGACTAAGTCAAGAGGCTCTAACGGCGTACTGCCAACCATCACCTTCATGCACTTAAAGAGCGGAAGCGATTTACAGGGTATGGGATGTTTTTAAAATAACCAATTGGAGAATATTATGAAAAAGATTCACTTATTTTTACTATGTATATTGGCACTTTGCTGCACGGCTTGTTCTAGGGAGGAGAACGGGGCTGTCATCACAATTCCTCTTGAGGACTGTGAAATCGTGCTAAATAAAATAGAGGCGGGAAGCTTTCTCATGGGAAGCTACGAGGGTATTGGGGATGAAGATGAACTGCCGGTTCGAGAAGTTACACTTACCCATGACTATTATATGGGAATCTATGAAATTACACAGCAACAGTGGATGGCGGTTATGGGCACGAATCCAAGCAGCTTTGTTGGAGATAATCTGCCTGTTGAAACCGTTAGCTGGATAGACGCTGTCGCTTTCTGTGAAAGGCTTTCTGAAATAAGTGGATATGATATAAGTTTACCTACCGAGGCACAATGGGAATACGCCACTCGTGCCGGAACCACTACGAAATGGTTCTTCGGTGAGGACGAAACGCAATACAAAATCTATGGTGAAACTGATATGGAAGTCAAAACCTATCCTGTTGGCAGCTTTGCTCCGAATCCCAACGGACTCTATGATATGTATGGAAATGTCATGGAATGGTGTCTGGACTATTATGGTTCTTCGTACTTAGCCGATGACATAACAGACCCAACAGGATATCCCGCCGGAGATGCACGTGTTTCCCGTGGTGGCGGCTGGGGCGCAAGCCCCGACTACTGCCGTAGCGGCTATCGAAATGCCTGTGGGGAAAATGAGGCTACCGATGGAATTGGATTTCGAATTGTGGTGAATTAGAAAAGTAAATACTCATGTGAATTTGAATTCAGTTGAGCCATGCACAGATGGACCGAATTGACTGCTGGAAGCTTGCTCACAGGCAGGCATATTCGCGTTCAGATGTATGCGGCGAAGCCGTACATGAGGAAGTAGCCCGCAAGGGCGGATTCCGAATGTAGCATGGCGGGGCAAAGTCACTTGGTCTTTTGCTTGATAAATGTCTCTCAAGACCAAGTTTTTGGGATTGACTTGGTCTTTTGCTTGATAAATGTCTCCTAAGACCAAGTTTTTAGAATTCACTTGGCAATATGAGTTCTCAGCTTCCACGATTGCCCAACGTCTAACATTATTCAAGTAGTGCCGTGTGTTGATGTGACAATGGCAACCAAACGAATACTTTTTGACTAGACTGTTTATTCAATCAAATTCAAATTTTGTGCTTTTTTCATAATATAAAAGGCCACTATTGTGACCTTTTTGTTTCTAATAAATTATTTGTTTAATCCGCGTTCAAATCAATAACAATCTTACCGCATGCCTCGCAATAAAACGCATCTACATACCCTTTTTCCCAATTTGTTAACTTTTTTCCTTTCATGAAAGGTGCTAAAAAACCTCCCATATCATCCTTCTCTGCAATCCACTTCATCGCATATCTGTCACTGTGAATGACACCTTTATCCATCTCTGTGCTACAATAAGGACATACCATTTTATTTCCCCCTTTTTCCATAAGCTTCGAACTCTTCTTTCGTTCCTGAAAAAGCATTCATATCTATATATCTTTCATCACCATAATAGCCATCCAATCTCATTCGATTTGAATATTGCCATATTTTCCACGAAATCTTCTTACTTGGCGCTGTATACACACTCCGAATCCAAATATCATACTCATTGAAATGACTCTGAATCGTTTCATAATAGGCTTGGGTAGTATAAATAATCGGTTTCACTCCGTAGTAATCTTCAATCGTTTGCAGCCAGAGACGCAAATCCTCTAAAACTGTTGTATTGTCACTTGCAAGCTCTACAAACTGTCCATATGGTTCTACATCGACTGCCGGAGGTAGCATGTTATCTACAGTATATACTTTACCAATAAAGTTTTCTGCTTGTGTCAAGCCACTCGATTCAAAACTAAAGAAATGGTAAGCTCCTATTCTAAGATTTGTATCGGAAGCCTCTGACCAATTTTTCTGAAATTGACTATCTTCATGTGAAGAACCTTCTGTCGCCTTAATATATGCAAAGTCTATACCTTGCTCTGAAAGAATCTCCCAATCTATGTCGCCTTGATAATGTGAAATATCAACACCTCTAATCGGGTACTTTTTTGACGAAGGATAATTCATCTGAACTATACCGTAATAAATCAAGAATGCCAGAATGCATAAGCTGAATCCCACGCCCAACATCACGATTATCATTCTCTTTATTATTTTTCCCATATCTTTATTCTATTCTTTCCTATCTTCAGTCCTTCCAACGGTCCAACTACAGGCTTCTTGCCTCTGGTAATTCCAAGCAAATCGAAATCCACAACAATTGGTGTGCCATCCGGGTTCTCATAATGCTCTTCTGTCAGTCTGGTCTCTCCAAGAAGCTCAGTTGTCATAAGCTCCGTTGAAAGCTTGAAAAATTCCTCCGGAAGATTAATCTCCATATACAAGCCGTCTGTCTCTTTGCTAAAGCTTACATCTATATTGGCATCTGTCACCAGTTTCTCTTCTTCCCTATCAAAAGCCTTGGCACCATTGAAATAAGCATTGCTGTTGATATATACGGGCTGACGCTCCTTCATGAAGAGCTGCACATCTCCATGTCCGTTTGCCTTTACTCGTTCTACATATTCATCCAGAGAAGTTGGTGCGCCATCATAATCCGCTGTTCCGTAGCTTTCTTCTTCCTCTGTGCCGCCAACAAAGATATTCTGATACCATCGGTCATCATTTCCGTAGACACAGGTTGTGCCAAGAGGCTGAGTTGAATGCGGATAATGATAAGGTGTTGCACGATTCAATACATCATAATGCTGCATGAAACCACAAACAAGATTATGTACATACGCTGTTCCCTGTGCCGCATTCGTCAAAGTAAATTCTGCAGACATGATATTATTATCTACAAGGCAAGGTCCATGCGTAACTTCGATAAATAAATCTCTGCAATTGTCAGTAAACACATTACAGCTGACACGAGTTCCCTGTGCCTGCCAATCAAGCCAAATACCTAGTGTACAATCATGAATATAATTATGACGAATCTGCGTATCAATGGCCGCATGGAACTTAATTCCTCCAAGCTCATGACCATAGAACTCGTACTTCTTACCTATTGCATAGATTTCATTATCATATACCTCGCTAAAGGCACAACCCATATGCCCTACAATTCCTGCCTGACCGCAATCATGAATGATATTATTTCTAACTATGTGCGAGCCTATAGTTTCCTTGCTCCAGCCAATATGATATGCACGAAAAACAGCTTCCATCTGCGTCTGATAGCCCGGCTTAATATTCCACTTTGTATATGCATTATCGCCTGTCGATGCTTCCTTACCAAGACTGACACCTACACATTTCGCATCGTGTATTCTATTATTCTCAATAATCCAACCCTTGCTCCAGTTTGGTCCAAGTAGTCCCGGCTGGTCTGCTGTTGGTGGTGCCCATGGAGACGCTGCCTGCGCCATCTCAAAGCCACGCACTGTAATATAATCAATCCCTGTCTTCTCCGGATAAAAGCACGACCTTCTGACATTGACCTCTACCAGCTCCTGATTCGGATTATATTCATGGAAATTGGCATAAACTACTGTTTCCTCTTCTCCTACCTCGGCATACCAACGATACACACTTCTTTCCGGTTCTAACAGTCTCTCCTCACGTCTGCGCCATGTAGGATTAGGCGATACCTCCAGTCTCTGCGGATGCAACACGCCCTCTAAATCCTGTGCTTCGTAGAAGGATTTTCCATTCAGATATACATCTCCCAAATGCACCGGATTATCATATGGTTCCACCACCCAGTCTCCTGTTAGCGGAATTGCAAAAGGATTGTAATCTCCAAATACTTCATTTGGTATCACTGCTTTCCATACAGTTCCCTCTACCTGCTCCCAGCCCGTTATCTGCTCAGAGCCTTTGATGACAACCTTCTCACCCTCGGCTGCCATATAGGTAATTCTCTGTGTATGACTTCTTCCACCAAATCGTGGCTTTACCCACTCGCGATACTCACCCTCATGAACGATAACGGTATCGCCTGCATTTGCTGCCTCTGCGGCTCTTTGTATCGTCAGGAACGGGCTCTCTGCCGTTCCGGTATTCCTGTCATTTCCTGACTTCGATACATGATATGCTTTTACCATGATTGCTACCTCTCAATTCTATCTAAATAAATATCTGTACTTTCGCCTTTGCTCCAATAAAATCTCCATTACTCGATTTTTGATATCATTTGAATAGCAAGATTCTTCTGCAAGTATTTTTTCTATTTCTTTCTCGCCAAATTCAAAAGAAATATGTTGTCCATACATCTTATCTACAACATCTAATTGTTCATCAAAGCTTGTGCAAAATGTCTTTGATTGCACTGTCGGTATCAATTCTGCAACAGGTATTCCCATAGGATAATCTAATGTTGTATCTGAAAGCAAGGCTGCTCCATTATCAAAAATAGGACAATACTGATATTTTCCATCTGCATCCATTAAAACAGCAATATTGTGCGTATGCCTATCCTCATTTAAAAAGAAGGCATCTACAGTCAAAAGCTTGCTCATATATTCGCCAAACTTATCAAGTCCTGTAGTCCGTATCGTCTGTTCTACGAGAAATCGAATTCGATTCTCATATTTTTCAATGCTATATAGAGCTTTATTCAAGCTCTCACCATAGCTATTCTGAAACAATCTTTCAAGCGTGATTAACTGCCAGTCTCGTGGCAAAAAATCTTTACTACAACAACCTTTGTAATTTGAAAATTTATATTTTATTTCCTCGGTCTGATATACAATATATTCCCTTTCTGCCAAATCAGTATACTGCAAAAGCTTTGACACCACATACTCAGCCAAACCCTCATAGCCAGTATAATCTGCCTTATACCAAAGGTCATTGCATAGCCATTTTAACTGATTTCCCTTTGATGATTGTCTGTCATATTGCCGAATATCATTCTCGTATAA
Organism: Lachnospiraceae bacterium; assembly: GCA_045579665.1. Classification (GTDB taxonomy): domain Bacteria; phylum Bacillota; class Clostridia; order Lachnospirales; family Lachnospiraceae; genus COE1. The sequence continues at coordinate 20,209 of JAZNMO010000055.1, read as the reverse complement.
CTGAATCATAACAATTCCTTACCTCTCAATCTTTATCCAAAAATCATCCTCTGCCATACGTCCTGCTGTCTTCTCGATAATCATCAACGGTTCATAAAATGGCAAATCTAATTCTTTTAAGGCAAGCTTCATCTTGTCTCTGGTTCTAGGGAAACATCTTGATTCTAAAAATTCCTCATACTGCTCATATGTTGGACGCTCTATCTTTCCAAATGCACGCTTCATATTATCCCTTGTATAATTAAATATATGAACTCGCTTTTCCCTTTCGTTCACTTCTATCACTGTGCATACCTCATTCTTATACATATACCACAGCCTCATCGGAAAATATCGGGGCGGAATCTCAAACTCTTCTCTTATTTCCGGATATTCATCCAATATCTTAAGCAACGCAACAATCGGTCCTGTAACCGGCACACCATCATTCTCCCATCGCTCTACTGTCTTCACAGAAACATTCAACATCTTAGCAAATGCAGTCTGTGTCAAAGACATTTTTTTTCGAATTCGTTTGATGTCCTCCGGAAATATTTCACTTGCAAATGCAAACATCGTTTTCTTCATACACACTTCCCTCTCTTAACAAATATGCCAGAAACTCTACTCACATATAGTATAACCTTATTCTGAATGGAATTTCAAGCATATACCAGACATTTTGAGGGTTTTATTAAAGTTTTTACAGACATTTTGAGGGTTTTTATTACAAACACGCCCTCAGAATCTTCGCAATATCTTCCTTGTCTAACGCCACATAGGCACCTGCCATATTATTGTACTTAATAGTATCCTCAGCCATCAGGTCAATCTTCGAGTCATCGATTCCAACCTCTGTAAGTGTCATCGGAATGCCGCACTCCTTAAAGAACTGCTCTGTTGCATCAATCGCCATGTTTGCGCACTTGTATGCGTCTTCTTCCTTAATATCCCATACATTGCGGCCATACTCGCAGAACTTAGCAACAGTTGTGTCATTTAATATATATCTCATCCAGCGAGGTGTTACGATAGCAAGTCCTACACCATGTGTAATATCATAATATGCACTTAACTCATGCTCAATCGGATGGCAGGTCCAGCCGCCGCCCTTACCTGCGGAAAGCAGGCTATTTAATGCCTGTGTACTTGCCCACATAAGATTTGCTCGTGCCTCATAATTCTCAGGCTCTTTTAACGCTATCGGGCAATAATGAATACAGGTCTTTAAAAGACTCTCTGCAAATCTGTCCGAAATATAAGCCGTTGTTGTCTTCTGGAAATACTGTTCAAAGATATGCGACATAATATCTGCCGTACCTGCTGCCGTCTGCTTAGCCGGTAATGTATACAGATACTCCGGGTCGCAAATCGAAGCCTGCGGGATAAAATCATGGGAGCTTGTTCCCAGCTTCTCATTCGTCTCCATATTGGAAATGACAGCATTCTTATTCATCTCAGAACCTGTCGCCGCCAAAGTAAGTACTGTTACAATCGGCAACACCTTTCCAATCTTAGAGCTATCCGTAACCAAATCCCAAGGGTCACCGTCATAATAATTTCCACCTGCCATCAGCTTAGCCGCATCTATCGTACTTCCTCCGCCAACTGCCAGCACAACATCTATCTTCTCTTTCTTGCAAATCGCAACTCCCTCTCGAACTGAAGTAATCTTTGGATTCGGCTCCACGCCGCCAACCTCAAACACCTCAAAATCAGCCAGCAATTCCTTCACCTTATCATATAAACCATTCTTGCGGATACTTCCACCGCCATACACCATCAAAACCTTCTTACCAAATGGTGCAAGCACCTCCGGAAGACACTCTACCTGTCCCTTTCCAAAACGTATATCCGTATATGCATGATATCTAAAATTATTCATTTTCTATTCCACCTTTCTATGGTATGTCACATTATGTTATCCTGCTAATATTCTATCTTATTGCACAATAATTTTCTACTATTATTAGCTATTTTATAGCATATTAATAATATAGCACATTATGTTATAATAGCTTAATATTTTCAATGTCATTTTCTTTGTAATTAAAGACATTTTTAGCAAAATAATCCATTACCAAATTACATATGATATGGGGGACACTATGAGAGATTTTTATATAACGACTGATTCTAATTCAGATTTGCCGCAGGAGTATGTCGTAAAGCTGGATACCACTATTATTCCTCAGTACTATTCCTTTGGAAATACTGTGTATGGCGATGAGCTGAATATGGCTCCCAAGGAGTTCTATGAGCGTATGAAGAATGGAGAGCTTCCACAATCACAGGCAAACAATCCTGCTGTCATTGAAGAAAAATTTCGTGCAATTCTTAATAAAGAATGTGACATTATCCATATTGCCTTCTCTTCTGCATTAAGCGGCAGCTACAATAATGTCTGCATGGTAGCAAGAGAGCTTACAGACGAATACAAGGATGCCCGGATTACTGTAATCGACTCCTTAAATGTATCTCTTGGTGAATCTATTCTGGTTATTCATGCAAACAAAATGAAGCAGCACGGAGCTTCCTATGAAGAAATTGTAAATAGCCTTGAAGAAATAAAACACCATATAAACGTGCAATTCACTGTCGATGATTTGTTCCACCTCCAAAGAGGCGGACGCGTCAGCAAAGCTACTGCAATCGTTGGAAGTGCACTAAATATGAAGCCATTTCTCTATGTAAATAATGTAGGCGGTCTTTCTGCTGCCGGCACAGCCAGAGGTCGAAAGAAATCCCTTCATACCTTGGTAGAGCGCACAAAAGCCTCATTTTCCAAAGACACTAACATAAAGCTGCCAATTGGAATTGTGCATGGTAATTGTCTTGCCGATGCCAAAGCACTTGCCGAAATGATTCGTACGGAGCTTAATATTGATGACATCATTATCAACGACATCAGCCCAAGCATCGGTACTCATGCAGGTCCAGGTGCTATTGGTATTCTCTACTATGGACAGAAGAAACAGGCTCCAAAATAATATTCAAATACATACAGCCGGCACAACATCTTCAAGATGTCATGTCGGCTGTTTTTGAGGAATCATCAAGTGCTCGAAAAGTAGTGGAATTCAAACAAGAATCAGCATCGCTGATTCTTGCAAAGTGTTGCCACCGGGCAACACTTTTTTAATTCTCCGCTTCTCTTAATCGTTCTACTAATGTCTGCTTCTCAACCGCTCGGTATACCAGTCTTGGAATCGAAAAACCCAGCAACGTAAATACCGGCACCAATACCCATATCGGCCAAATCACAAACTTATATTCAAAGAACCAGAACATACTCTCAAACACTCCAGAAAACATTGGTCCAAAAACAATAATCAGCCCAAAAGCAAGCGCAAGACTTCCCAGCGCATAGAACAAGCCTTCACACACCAGCATTTTCTTTAACTGCTTACCTGTCATTCCGATAGACTGCATGACTGCAAATTCTCTTCGTCTGGACAAAATGCTTGTCAGAACTGCATTAAAGAAATTCAGAATACCAATCATTCCTACAATAAAGCTTAATACTCCTCCAAGTAGCAAAAACATCATGCGAAACTCTTCAAACTCTGCCGCATAGGTCATCTTACTTTCATAGCTATAATCCTCATTTACATTCTCTGTATAATTCTGCAAAAATGCTTCCATCGCTGTGTCTGCTCCTTCTTCCATGTTAAAAGTATACAGCATAGCATCCGCAGTTTTCGAATCCCGAATAAAGGTCTGAGCATTTAAAATGAATTCATCTGAACCATAATAGCGATAGCTTAATACATGTGGAACCACAACAATTGCTACCACCTCATAGGTAACATCTCTATATCCTGTCATTCTGACATCTATTTGTCTAGTTTCATTCATAGAGACCTTCTCGATATTCTCGATGACTTCACCATTATCTGCAAAATAGTACTCCACACCATCTATATACCTCAAGGTCACACTGTCTCCAAGCTTTGCCCAGTTCGTACTCTCTTGTAATTCACCATAATCACCGGCATGATACACCGCTGCTATAGCATTATTTCCCTCTTCATACAGCTTTGACAAATCCCCCTCTGCCACATACAACTGTTCAAGTGCAAAAGACTCCATTCCATAGAGCTGTACGTTATCGATATAAGCTCCTTCATTTATTTCCTTGCTTCTTGCAATATAATCTTCCACTTCCTCTGGCGAGTACCACTGACTATACTGCTCACGCAGCTGTTCTTCCGTCACATGCTGTCTAACCATGCCTGTCGTTCCATAAATGCGACCACCTGCTTCCACTCCACCTTGCGTCCATATTTCCTCTATCACTTCATCAGAAACGCATTCTTGATTGTCGAAGTAAACATCTCCTACCTGAAAATATCCGGACTGTGCAACTATATAATCTGTAACCACAAACTTCTGAATATATTTATCCATACTAAAACCGGAAGCAAAGGTCACTGTAATCAGCAAAAGCACTACTGCCAATGACATAGACACTATCGTAATCACCGTTTTCTTCTTAGTTCTTCTCAGATTCGCCTTTGCCAAAGATAGCATGGAAATTCGTTTTGCAATCTTTTTTACCTGCTTCTTTGTGTTATTTCCCTCGGTATATCGGACTGCCTCAACAGGCGATACCTGTGCCGCCATTTTCCCGGGACGTCTACATGATAGCAAAACTGTCATTAGAGAAAATACGGACGCTATAGCAAAGATAATCGGACTTATTGAAACCGTACTGTAGATTCCATTGAAATTCCTAATAATCTGTGGTGTTAATACCATACCTACAAACCAACCAATTACCAAGCCTATCGGAATACCAACCACACTTAGTGCTACTGCCTGATGACGGATAATCCTTGTTAACTGCCTTGGTGTGGCTCCTATCGTCTTAAGCAACCCATAGAATCTAATATCATTTGCAACAGAAATCTGAAACACATTATAGATAATCAAATATCCGGTGAATACAATAATAACAATCGACAGCACAATCGCCACAACTACCGTCGGGTCAACATTTTGCGAAATCTGCGCTCCGGTATATCCCCAGTTCACTCCATAGGAAATCGGATGCTCAGCCCCCGGATACCCCTCCGGCTGGTAACCATGATTCCGAAGAATCGTACACATATCCTTATCTATTTGTAAAGAACTATCAAGCATCACATCTAGCGACCAGCTGCAAGTATAATCATATACCTTATTTTCTTCTGTAACGCCAACCTCTGCACAAATCGTCTGCAAACGACTCTCCGGAATCAGTACATGATGCGCCGGGCAGACCTCATCATACTCCCACCAGCCGCTTAGCACAAAGGTCTGCGTTGTCTCCCTTCCATCTACATTAAAGGTAATCGTAAACTCATTTCCTAATACCGGCTCTACACCTAATAGCTCAAGAATATACAAATCCGTTGCTGCCTCATTCGTCCCTTCTGCAGGGTATTGTCCCTTCTTGGGCACACAGTACATCCACTTTGCGTTATTCTCGCTACAATAGCTTATCTCTACCTGCGTCTTATGAAAAGGTTTCTCCTCTGCCATTCCCAATAGTTGTCTAACTCCCCACTCCTTAATCATCGGGTCATCCTTTAGTGTATCTATATCTTCCTTTGTCAAATATTTGAATCCGGCATGACTATAGCCTCCCACCTGTCGAAAATTATTCTGCTGAATACCTTCATTAATCGAAATAGCAATGGTAAACAAGGTTGTAAACAGAATCGTTGTCAGCGCAATCGCTATTACCGCTATGAGATTTCTTGTTCTCGAAACTCTCATAGCCTTCCAGCTCAGTCTTCTAATATATGTTTGATTTGCCACTTTTACCATAATGCTTACCTCCCAACAACAATTCGTCCATCCTCAATTCGGATGATACGGTCTGCCATTTGGGCAATTTCTTCATTATGTGTAATCATAACGATAGTCTGACTGAATTTTTTACTTGTAACCTTGAGTAAGCTCATCACATCCTGACTGGTCTTTGTGTCAAGATTTCCCGTAGGCTCATCTGCTAAGATAATCGCTGGCTTTGCCGCCAATGCTCTTGCAATCGCAACTCTCTGCTGCTGACCGCCAGACAGATTGTTGGGAAGATTTTTAAGCTTGCTCTCTAACCCCAATGTACTAATAACCTGCTTCACATATTCTTCATCCGGCTCCACGCCATCCAGTTGAATCGGTAAGACAATATTTTCATAGACATTCAGCACCGGAACCAGATTGTAGTTCTGGAAAACAAAACCAATCTTTCTACGGCGAAAAATGGTTAATTCTTCTTCCTTTAATGTAAAAATCTCCTTACCGTCCACAATCACGCTACCACCAGTTGGGGTATCCAAGCCACCCAGCATATGTAAAAGCGTAGACTTACCAGAGCCAGAGGTTCCTACCACCGCCACAAACTCACCATTTTCTACAGTAAGATTAACACCATCCAGTGCATGCACAGCTGTATCACCATTTCCATATGTTTTCCGCAAATCCTTCGTTTCTAAGATATTCATACATTCCTCCTTGTTTTGCGAAGCAAAATCCGAGCCTCTCTGGCGAGGAGAGGAATTTGCCTCCTTGTTTTGCGAAGCAAAATCCTACTCTGCTTGCAGAGTTTCCCATCTGGTGAGGAGAGGAATTTGCCTCCTTATACGAACGACTTTATCAAAGAAATCTTTCCCTATTCTTTCCAAAATCTTACACTTTTGAAAGATTCTGATTTGCTGGCAAAAACATGGAAAAGGTTGCCCCTTCTCCTATCTTAGAGCTTACCTTCACATATCCTCCCTGGCCTTGAGCAATCTGTCGAACCAAATATAATCCTATTCCTACACCTTCTATCTCCTGATGTGCCAAACCTCTGTAAAAACGGCTAAATATCTTTGGCTGCTCTTCTTCCGAAATGCCACAGCCTGTATCAGTTACATGAATTGCCGTAAACATCGAGTATTGTGTAACTTTTACCGTAACCCTGCCACTACACGGCGTGTATTTAACAGCATTATCCAGAAGATTAAACAATGCCTCTTCCGTCCACCTTGCATCAAATACAGCCTCTGCTGTTGTATCGCAAACCTCTAGTACAATTTGCTTTGCATCTGCCTTAGGCTGAATCTGCATCACTGCTCTGGCAATCATATCTTCAATCGGTCCTAAGGTTGGATTGAGCGAGATGACACCTGCCTCCAAACGTGAGGTCTTTACCATCGCCTCTACCAATACCTGCAGTTTATTTGCCTGACTCTCTAACGCCACTGTGCAGGCTCTTCCTTCCTGTGTCAGTTCCTGCTCTCCCAAAAGCTGTGTGTAAAGCACAATATTGGCAATAGGTGTCTTCGTCTGATGCGATATATCGGAAATCAGAGTCTTAATCTGATTGCGTTGCTCATGAAGTCTGTTAGCTGATACCTCAGAAGCCGCCAGATAGTGTGCAAACTTTGTTTCCAATGCTGATAGCATACTCTCATCGAAATACTTTTCCTGAAACTTCCCTTCCATCGCCGCATCCAGCATTTGGCTCAGCTTCTTCATCGTATGCTTTGTATAAGTGCGATAACCAAGTACGACAGCAATTGCAATAATAATGATGAAAACTAGGATTCTATAATCAACTAACATCTTACTTCACCACCCAAGTATAACCAATTCCATACACAGTCTTTAAATAGGTAGGCTGTGACGGTGTATCTTCCAGCTTATCTCGCAAACGCTTCATCGTAACTGACAACGCATTCTCATCCACATACTCTGCACCTTCTGTCCAGATTCGGTCAACCAATGTTGCTCTGCTCAAGGTCTGTCCCCGATTCTCAACCAAGATGCGAAGAAGCTTTTGTTCCGTCTTACTAAGCTCTATCAGTTGTCCTTGCTTACGAAATTCCATACGTTCAAAATCAAAAGCAAAATCATCAATCTGTAACGCCGATGTCTTATCTGCATGACTGCGTCTTAACTGTGTATTCACTCTTGCTCGTAAAACAGCTAGCGAAAAAGGCTTGGTGATATAATCATCTGCACCAAGCTCCAAACCTGTTACAATATCCATTTCCATATCATTGGCAGTCAGCAAAATAATTGGTGTTGCGCCTCTTTGCCGTATCTCTTGCAACAATGTCAATCCATTGCCATCAGGGAGATTGACGTCAAGAATCAGTAAATCGCATTTTTGATTTTGAAGTATCTCCTGTGCTTCCTTTATGGTTCTGCATACTGTTATTTTTATTGATTCACTTTGGAGAGCCAGTTGTATTCCATTCCCTAAAGCAAAATCATCCTCTACAAGTAATATCTTTTGTGTCATGTTCATCCTCAAATTGTCTGTTTTACTCTATTTCGTTCTTCTGCTCGTTTCGTTCTACCAAATAAAAACGATTAGTTAAGGGTATCGAAAGAACTCGATACCCTCATTATTAATCCAACGCTACCAACTATTTCTTACCCTTCTTATCTCTTGGATACTCTCTGATTCTTAAAATAAAATCTAAATTAACTGCATCCTCATGCTTTCCATTTTCAATCAATAACCCTCCATCTGTTACTTCCTTAAGAACTCCGGCTATCTGATTTCCATCATACATATAAAATATGCATTCCTTACCAATATATCTCTTCGCTAATTCAATCATCTCTAACTTTTCCTTTCCACTTTTGTTTTTTCTCTCAATCATATTCCGAACGAACTGCTTTTTCTTTCGACTATTTGCAAAAATAATAATCCACAACATCATAATCGGAATAAATGCCGCATAATTCATAATCTCCCTCCTCCGAAATTATGTTAACATAATACTACATTTTAGGCACGTTGGGAATAGGGACTTAATAAACTACCCAGTTCTCCCCTATCAATCCCAATTGAATCAAATCTTTCTCAATCGCAGCAATGTACATATAGCCATCCATCATTTGTCCCCTACACCACAAATTCCACTCATTCTTATCTCGAACAATAAACCGATATCTATCCGGATAGTGTATAAAGCCTAGTATTTCCATATCGTAATCGCAATTCGACTTATTATCATGATTGATAAAGAATACATACTCCTTATCCGTGTGTATATCAAACCCTTCCATCTTCTTTACGAAGTCATACTCAAGCATTTCCCCTAATTCTATTAACTTATCCTTTGATGTCACATAATAGTCCTTCTCTTCATCGGAATATCCACAATGTACACACCAAAGTTTTACATCATCCTCTGAAAAAAGATGAGACGCCTCTGTGTAATCAAGCTCATTCTTGATATCTTGCTCATATAAATCCATGATATTCTTAGCTCCTTGATGATTCATTATCCTATTGGTGTCCCCGAATTCACCACAAAGAATCAAATCATTCTTTTGTGAATCACAAAATAACACCTTGGTTTGTCCGGCATCAAAGGACACATTCTCACATATATACTGTGCATTTTTGTTAATACTGTTTCCGTTATAATATAGTTTCCGAACAATTTCTTCATCTAATTTTAACACCGGTTCAAGATATGCACGTCTTCTAAGCATCTTCAATTTAACCATTAAACTCTCATCATCCACATCTTCCATTTTAGGATATACACTCGAACCAAAGTCATATAAATAAACCTCTCCCGATGTAGTCACATAACATCCGTAATCCTGATATCCATCAGAAAAGTTTTGATGTCTTACAATCAGCAATATATCATCTTCCGACATCTCCTCTATCATAAACGGAATTGATACAATCAAAAGGAGTAAGATATCAATTATCAACATTGTCTTTCTAAACTTAGTCATTTGTTCCCCCTATTTATAAACCTCTTCCTTATCTCTCTTCGATCTTTATTATAGTTTACATAATCTATGTGTGCAATATGTTAATAACTTTTTGCAATCCCTAACTGAATTGGAGTTTAGGGGGGATTTCTAAAGAATAATTCTATAAAATTTATGTAATCTTTATTTGTCTGAAGAACCTAGCCTTTCTCTGTTTGTAATATTAAAAATATCGAAGTTGGAGAGATAAATGACTTGTCTAGTCGGGGAAAATATAAGTAACATCCCGACTGGAGAGACAAAAACACTTGTCTAGTCGGGGGGAAATATGAGTAACATCCCGACTGGAGAGACAAAAACACTTGTCTAGTCGGGGGAAATATGAGTAACATCCCGACTGGAGAGACGAAAACACTTGTCTAGTCGGGGAGAATATGAGTACCATCCCGACTGAAGAGACAAAAACACTTGTCTAGTCGGGGAGAATATGAGTAACATCCCGACTGAAGAGACGAAAACACTTGTCTGGTCGGGAAAACATTTGAAATACCTAAACTAAAATGATAAAAATCTCATGTTGAATCACATTATCTCGTTTCCACTAAATCTAAATTTGACTAAAAAAACTTATGCATCGCAAACCTCGTTCACTCTACATAAGTTTTTTCAATTTGATATATTTAAAAATATTATCCTACAAACTCAATCTTCCTTCAATGCCTTCAAAGCAAATCTTCTTCTCACTTCCATCCTTCATGACAAGGGTGGTCGTGCCATATGCACCTGTTTTCATCTCATCCTCATAGACAATCTCACGAATCGGGAACAACTCCTCCATCGTAAAGTCCTCATGACTTTCCTTGGTAATAGTCTGCGAAATCATGACATACGGCTCTGCTCCGCCATAATGCTTCTCGAAGCTAGTCTTTGCATATACAATAATGGACTTCTCAGAATCAGGGTTTGAGCCCTCACTTCTCACATAAGAAAGCTCTTTCCAGCCATCATAGATGGTCATGGCAAGCTGCTTCTCCTTACCTGTAAAGTCCCTGCCCTTTAGGACAATTGCCTTGGCGTTGCCTTCCGAAAGCTCGATAATCTCGGTTCCGTTATCCATAAAACCATAAGAACCCAATGTGAAGCTTACCGGTCTTCTATGAAGTCTGTGTCTGTCTACACGCATGATACCGTATTTTACCGGGAAATCCGCTAAGTCCATTGCCTGAAGCCAATGCCCCTCCGCACCTAAGTGATAATCAAAGAACTGCCTGCGATACAACACGCCGTCTATCTGTCCTGCCCAAAAGGTTACATTGGCATGAGAAATAGTATCTGCTGTGACATCCCTAAGCACATACTGCTGTGACTGCACATCCTCTGCACCACTTGGAGATGCCTCCCATGGATACTTTGTATTATAAGAAAGCTTTCCGTAGTTCCAGATTCCATGCAAATCGCCCTTATTCTTTACAACCTTACCGCTTCTAAGAATTGTTTCACCATTCGCCTTATGATTGGTAAAGCAAAGCGCGGGGCCATTTAATACTGTCTCCTTAACTTCATCTACGCCAAGCTGTTCCCATGAGCCATTGTTCTCCTTCTCACTCCAGAAGGGATGCTCTGCAGATAAATGTAGGCAAAGAAAAGCCTTCCCTAGCCAGAAAGGAGACTCCGCGCAGGAATAGCCCTGCACCAAAGGTGAAAACTGTCCATAAAATCCTAGTGTAGGAATGCCATTCCATAGGAAATCCTCTCTGCTTAAAAACTGCATCAATGCACCCGAAGAAATACGTCTTGCCAGTCCGCAATTTACCTTAGGATTCTTGAGAAATAAATTTCCATCAAAGGCACTGGTCGCCGCATTTCTATATATATTACTTCGCCCCCACATATTGACAAAGCCGTCCTCATCAAAGAAATCCGGATAGCTTTCCATCAGCTTATTGGAATGCTCCTCAAAACGTGCTGCTACCGTCGGCATATGCTCATAGCCATACCACAGATTCCAGAGTGGACCATATACATTGAATGCCCAACAGGAATAATAATCAAAGCTATGTCCATCGCGATACCAGCCATCTCCCACATAGTAATTCAGAATCGCCTGTGCATGGTCTGCCATAATCTCTTCATCTATCTCATAGCCTTCCATATGCAGAAAAGCCATATCCAGCATATTAAATAATCGCCAATTCTGCGGCACAGTACTTGCATGAGCAAAGCTAGAAAGAAATGCTGCAATCTTATCCTTTTCCGCCTTGGTGTAAGTGTCCCAAATCTGCTCCTTACTCATCCAAAGGCCAATTACCAATGCACACGTCTCTACTGTCTGCTGAAAACAGCGAAACGGGTCTACATTCCCTACTGTTTCCTGTAAAGTCTCATAGGTTCCCACAAAAATAGGGTCATTTTCGTCACAGGAACGCAAAATCTGATTCTTATAATAATCTGCCAATCTCTTACCGCAAATCTCTACCTCCGGCTTGTTATGAATCAGTGGTGCACCAATAAAGAAAGAACGTGTCAGTCCTTCAAACATCTCTGCCTTCTGCTCCGCAATCAAACTCTGCGCATCTGCCCACTTATGTGGGTAAGTAATCTCAGTTTCCTTTCTTGGCACAACCACCGGGTCTTCAAAATCCTTAATATGCTGAAATATTCCTGACAGCATATACTCTGCCGCCTCAAGCCAGCTCTCTCTCGTCAGCCCTGTATAAGGGCTTAAATTGTAGTCTATATTAGTTGGTTTAAATGTCATAAAATCTCTCCTAAACAAGCGAATAACGTACATCATTCCAATTCGAAAGAATTTGCCCCGCAAATTCTTTTAGCTGTCAGTTTACCGACAGGTTGTTACCAAATAAACAGCTCCTTTCCTGCCAGCTTCATCAGCGCCTCAATAAAATAATAATCTCCATAAATAATCGAAAACTCATGCTTCTCATCATGATAAGCCGCAGTACACTTCTCCAACAGATTATCTTCGTCCTCATTCCAGTTTGTGCGATGCTCTGCCAAAGCATGAAGAAGCTTCAATGCCGCATTCAGATAAATATCTCTTTGTCTTCCCTCATGGAGCTTTGCAAGCTCAATCAATCCACATGCCGCAATCGCAGCTGATGTCGAATCCTCCCATGTTACATCTGCCGGCTGTCTGAAGTCCACCGGAATAAATCCATTCTCAGGGATATTGGTAATATAATAATTAGCAATTCTCTCTGCAGTTGCAAGATACTCCGGCTCCTTTGTGTGAAGGTAACTCAAAGTAAATCCATACAATGCCCAGCTCTGTCCTCTTGTCCATGATGAACCTTCACCAACGCCCTGACCGCCATAGCTTGTCACCATATCTCCACTATAAATATCAAACTCTACAATATGATTGACCGAACCATCACCACGCACGAAGTACTGAATGGAAGTATCCGCATGTCGTCTTGCCATCTGCTCAAATCTAGGGTCACCAATCTCTTCACTTGCCCAATATAACAGAGGCAGATTCATCATACAGTCAATAATTGCCCAGCCTCTTCTAAGACTATCCTCATCCGACCAGTCATTCCACGCACGAATAAACTGACCTGCACTGTTAAAACGTCCTGCCAGATTATTTGCCGCCAGCAAACCTCTGTTTCTGGAACGTCTGTTGCCTGTCACACGATAATTGGCTACTGCTGTCGGCAGCCACTTAAAGCCATTATCATGGTCCATCTTGTTATAGTCTAAGAAAAGTTCATCCAGCGTCTCCTCATTCTTCTGTGCAATTGTCTTATAGTGCTCCTTCTTGGTCAGTGCATACATCTGCCACATCATACCGCCCCAAAAGCCATTGGTCCACCAGCCAATCTTGTTCTCCGCTGACCAGTCATCATGTACACCATTTACTGTTGTATATGGTATCTTCTCAGCGGAACGGGTACTAACCTTTTCCATTTTCTTTTCTATTCTTTCTAAAGTTTCATTCACCCAGCTTAATTCCTTTACATCTAACATCTATCTGCTCTCCTTTTAATCTTATTTTACTTTCATCTTAATGAATTGACTCTCAAAAATTAATAGCGTATACTATTACAAAACTAACCTTTTCTGCTATTAACAGGAGGCAAACTATGTATCAAATTCTTCGCGGCGGATGCAATTCCAAGCACCCAAGTTCATTTATCATGTCAAGACCTGATGGTCTGCCATGCTTTGTACTGCTTATCATTCGTACACAAGGTCTTTTTCAGATTGCCGGCAAACAGTATCAGGTAACTCCCGGCTCAGCTCTGATACTATCTCCGGGGACACCTTATTCCTACAGTAATCCGGATGGCGAATATGTGGATGACTGGCTGCATTTTACGACTACAAACGAGGACGCTTTTCATTCCATGCTTCCCTTTATGAATATACCGTTTGTTCTTAGTAACACAGAAAGTTATACAACCCTAGTGCATCAGATTATGTTAGAACACGCCTATACGCCACAGCCTTATTCTTTTGAGAATATTGATGCTTTGTTTCGTGTACTCATAAATCATTTGCTTGTGCATCAACAAAATGCCTCTCAGCCAACAGCTATCTCTCCGTACAAGTCGCAGCTTCAAGCCTTGCGCTTAGAACTACAAAACAACTTTCTAAACACCCCTGATATTAGGGATAGTGCTGCATCTATCGGCATTAGCGAATCCTATTTTCAACATCTGTATACAGAGCTTTTTGGCATTTCCTATCAGCAGGACGTAATACACTTTCGTATTGAATATGCCAAAAATTTACTTCTAACCACAGTACTAACTGTAGAAGAGATTGCAGAGCTTTGTGGCTACAACAACGAAATTCATTTTTATCGCCAGTTTAAAAAAATAGCAGGCCAAACACCTGCTAAATTCCGTAAAAACCATATGTAATTATAAATATTTCCTCATGGCAGCCTCTACTACATGTCCTACCAAAACAGATGTCGTAACACTTCCTGCTCCGCCCGGAACCGGTGTAATAGCATCAACAATAGCCTCTGCCTCTGCGTAGTTTACATCTCCGCAAAGCTTGCCCTCTTCATTGACATTGATACCAACGTCAATTACAACCTGACCCTCTCTTAAATAAGAACCGTCAATCACGCCGGCTCTACCTGCTGCCACAATCACAATATCTGCTTCCTTCACAACCGAAGGCATATCTACTGTTCTTGTGTGGCACACAGTTACAGTTGCGTTCTTCTGAATCAGCATCATTGCCGCAGGCTTACCTACTACAAGGCTTCTACCAACAACAACAGCCTTCTTACCTGTGCAATCAATACCATAATGGTCAAGAATCTCCATACAACCCTGTGGTGTACATGGCGGGAATCCCTGTGCCTTACCTGCAAACACGCCTGCCATAGAGCCGTCTGTGATACCATCTACATCCTTCTCAAAATCAAGAGCATTGATAATCTTCTCTTCATTCAAATGCTTTGGAAGCGGACGGAACAACAATACGCCGTGAATCTTGTCGTCCTTATTCACCTTGTCTATCACTGCAAGAAGCTCCTCCTCAGTTACATCCTGTGGAAGCAAAAACTTCTCATATGCAACACCAAGTGTCTCGCATCTCTTGGTTGCACCTCTCTCGTAGGAGATATCATCTTCTCTCTCTCCCACACGGATAATTCCAAGTGTTGGTGTGATGCCCTTCTCATTTAATAATGCCACATTTGCCTTTATCTTTTCATTCATTGCGGCAGTAACTTCCTTGCCTAATAACTGCTTTGCCATATGTTTCTTCTCCTATTTCTTTAATCTCTCATTTACACTATTAAATACCACATCTGCCTTCTCTGAGTACACACGAATCATCTCATTCGCCTCAGTATTTAACTCCTCTGCGTACTCACGATTTGCCATTGACTTTGTATTAATGAATACATTTAAAGATGCACCAAGTAAAGCCGCCTTACAGAATGCCGCTCCTACGCCCGCATCGCTGAGCGCAATCACGCTGCCCTTTGCCGCAAATTCCTCTATAATATCAATCGCTTCACAACATTTTCTCATAATCTCCATCGGAACCAAGCAGGCATCCTTTAACACGATTTCCATTACACGTGCCTTCTCTGCCTTCTCTTCCTCAGTATCCTTTGGCATTCCATATGCCTTAGACAATGGCTCAAAAACTAAAGCGTCTTCTTCTACCAGACGAAGAAAATCCTTCTGCAACGCATCAGCCTTCTCCTTTAACGCAATGATATCAGCCTCTACCTCGGCATACTTCTTCTTGCCAACAGTCAGGCTTCCTACCATATTACCAAGGGCTGTTCCTAATGCTCCTACCAATGCCGATGCTCCGCCGCCTCCCGGTACCGGTGCCTTTGTCGATAATACTTCCACAAAATCTTCACATGAATATGTTGTAAAGCTCATGTATATTCCTCCTCATATCTTTTTTCAACTCATACTCTCTGTATTATAAAGGTTTTGACAAATTATGTCTACAAAGTGTTTATCTCTCTTATTTATTTCTTTCTCGCTACATAGATATATCTTGCCATCTTCTCCTTAAACTCTTCATACGGCACAGAAGCATATTGCGTCTGCCCTATGAGCATCTCATACCACTGTCTGTTTCCTTCTTTTTCAAACTCTGCCTCATATTTCATAGCTGCTTCTCTTTTCTTAAGCAATAAATCATAGACCTGCTTCGTAATCTCCGTTACTTCATAAGTCATTTCATTTGCTCGTAATGCCTTAGCCAATTCTGTTTTGTCCGCATCTGCCGTCCTTGACATGACATCGCCCTCCTGATATCCCACAAAGAGAATACCATCAGGCTTTAACCAACGCTTCACCTGTGCTACTAATGCAACCATATCCTTCGCAAAATACATCGTATCCATAGAAGTAATCACCTCAAAGCCATTTGCAGGATATTCTACTTCGCCAATGATTCCTTCTCTAAACTCAGCATTGTTTGTATATAATGATTTCGCTGTCTTTATAGCCTGCTCAGAGTAATCAAAGCCATGAATAAAGGCTCCTGTCTTCTCCTGCAAATACCCAAGCATCTTTCCGTTACCGCATCCAATATCTAATATGTGTACATCCTTTTTCTTCGGAATGTATTCCAATATCCTATCTGTCTGCTGCCTATCACTAAAGCCATCCTGTGAAAAATCTTCTCCAAAAGCATCCTTACAAAAGTCTGCAAATGCCTTTGAGGTCTTTGCCATTTCATAGAACTGTTCATAGGCATCATAAAATAAAAGCTCACTCTTATTCATTGGTACTCTCCTCAATTACTGCTTTAACTAACTGCCATGCAATACTTCCTTCACGTAACTGACTTAATGCCTCATCAAAGGAAAACCACCTTACAGCATCCACTTCTCCTGAAAGCTTGAACTTAGCTTTTTTTACACTTGCCTTAAAGCCTATCATCAGCATTTCCTTCTTATCATAAGGATACGTCTTGATAAATTTCAGTTCCTCTACATTCAGCCCGATTTCTTCCTTTACCTCTCTTTTTGCCGTCTCCTCTGCTGACTCACCAAGCTTCATCACACCTGCCACACAGACATAGCTGGTGGTAGATACATAGTCCTGTCTAAGCAGTGCCACCTCACGCTGTTCGTTCACCACTGCACAGATAATACAGGTTGAAAACATGTCCCACAGAGGTATCTTACAAGTCTCACAATACGGAATTTCTCCCTCATCTCCAATTTCCTTCATGATTGCTTTCGTGCCACAATGCGGGCAATATTTAAAATGCATAGGTTATCCTCCCTCTCCAAACTATGCTCATTCTATCATTCTCCCCTGTCATGAACAAGTCAATTCTTTTATACAAAAAACAGTTTCACCAAAGCTATCTTCAGTGAAACTGCAATTTAAGCATATCTTCTAATTAAATTTCTTTATTTATAAATAGCCTTCATAACATCTCTGACTCTTTCGTAAGCAGGCTTTGGTTGAAAATCCTTATCAAAGAATCGGGAATTTGTCGTATCATTTTCATGATAATGGTCCTTCAAACCAAAGACTGTTACATTGGTAATATTAGCACTTCCGCCACCTTCTTTATCCAAATTACGTAATGAGAAGAAAATGTTAAAGTAACGCTGTCCCTGACTCTTAAACGCTTCTTCTGTCTCCTCATCAACACCAACCGAAAGCTCAGTAATATGGATTTCCAAATCAAGCTTGGCAAAACGCATAATGGTTCCTTCAATAGCAGACATACTTGGATATGTGGTACTCCAGTAGCCTTGCATACCGATACCATCAATAAGTCCCTTTTCCTTCAAGCCTTCGCATAAGGTATAAATATATTCTCTCTTACTCGCATCGTATGTATTAAAGTCGTTATAGAAAAGTTTAACCCCTTCCGCTGCATATTTACGCGCATAGGTAAATGCCATTTCTACATAATCCTCGCCGATGGTTATGTACCATGGATTAGGCGTACCTTCATTCTCTGTTCGACATGAAAAAGCACTGTCTGGGTCACCCTTAACCTCATCAACCGCCTCATTTACGACATCCCAGCAATATACGACGCCCGGATAATTGTCCTGAACATGCGTCATGAGCTGAGCAATGTAGCTCTCCATTCGAAACAGCATTGTATCCTTATCTACATATTCGCCATCATTTGTATATCCTTCACGGAAAAACCAGTCCGGTGCCTGTGTATGCCACACCAATGTATGTCCTCTCATACCTACACCATTATCCATACACCACTGTAATGTAGAGTCGATACATTCATAAGTAAGGACAGGGCTTCCATCTCCTTCTTTTGCACTTTGAATGCTTTCGTCCTGTTTCAGAATATATGCGCTTTTCATCAGATTTGATAATGTACAGCTATTGAAATGCTGCTTAACCAGTGCCATATACTCTTCTGAATGCAATGTCAGATTATCAAGCGTACTACCGTTGATTCCGACTCCTAATGTAAAATAATCCTTGCAATACTCCTTAAGAGATTCCGGTAATTCCTCAGTCGTTTCTTCCACCTCCAAGGTCTCCTCCACAACCTCTGTCTCTACTGCCTGTGCTACACTTTCCACTTCTACATCAGTTGCCGTCTCTTTATCACTGCCACAGCCTGCACATACAAGCGCCATTACACAAGCAGCCATTATCATTTTCCAATTAAACCTATTATTTTTCATCTTCTCTACCTTCTTCTCGCATTATTATGGTTAAAAATTGAACATTTACAATAATAGGCTTTTATCATTTGCAATGCTACTCAATCCTTGCTCTGTTTTATTTACACCTCACGAGTCCATCTCAGTTCAATGCTCTTCTCTATTCTATGAATTACTGTAGAATCAAAATCATTCATAGTTTTTACACCGGTATATGCCATAGCACCTTTTAATTCCTCTGTCATAGCCTCGATACGTTCTGCAACACCCTTCGCACCACCTTCGCGAATATAAGGAATCAAATGCACTCCTACACTTACTGCTGTTGCTCCCAGCGCCAATGCCTTATAAGCATCCATTCCTGAACAAATACCACAATCTACAAAAACAGGCATCTGCTTCCCTACAGCTTTCACAATTTCAGGCAATACATAAAGTGGTGGTACCGCATAATTTAACCTTCCTCCGTGATGTGAAACAACAATTCCCTTTGCTCCGATATTCGCACATTTTACTGCATCGTGTACGCTTAGTACACCCTTTATAATAAATGGCAGCTTCGTATATTCTATATACCTTTTCAAATCTTCAGAGGACTTTACGCCCATGGCCTCACCCACGCAAATATCCTGATTCCCTTTCAAATCAAACATATGGTCAATATCCATTCCTACAGCCAATGCGCCCTGTTTTTCTGCACATCGTATCTGAGAAAATATCTCTTCTTCATCCGCATAAGGTTTAATGATTCGAATCGTTGGCACTCCTGTTGCAACCACACTTTCAAACTCCTCATCACTTCCCATTCCAATCCAATGAACCGCACCTGCAAGCTCTGCACCTTGTGCATACTGAACCATTCCATTTGGCATATCAGGGTTAAATGTTCCGATATGAGAAAGCGCTGCTGTCATAATAGGCGTTTTAAATTTCTTTCCATATAACTCAAATTCTGTATCGGGCACACCACTGTCCATCAGACGCATTTCTAATAACAAACTATCAAAATATGCACGTGTGATTTCCTTAGAAGATGCAGGATTCATTAATCTGTTTTCATTCATATGCTTTGTAGCCTCCTCAAATGTACTTGATTCCTTCTTTCTATCTTAATTATATACTGTGGGAATAATCAACATCAATACATGCCTTACTACATTTCTCACAATTCAAAATCTGAGACCCTTTCTTACCAAACTAATCTCATCCCTTGTACGTTTTTATTTTCTTGTAGTTAAATTTAGATTTAGTGGATCTGTGCAAGGAGCAACATCTTAACGTTGTAAAAACAAAATGACGTCATACTAAATAAGAGAAATGATGTTTTAGTAGGACAGTAAAAGAGTAATATGTCCTACTAAATCATGTGAATCGGTGTTTTAGTAG
>JAZNMO010000054.1:0-11750 GCA_045579665.1 Lachnospiraceae bacterium | reverse complement strand
ACAAATAAAAAGTGAACAAATTTTTACATTTTTTTCACCCAATGGGTGAAAATAAAACAGGCTAATAAAAACGCATTCATCCTTTGATTTTCAAGAGAAAACAAGGAGTGTGACATAATGAGTTTCACGGATTCAGGTTTTTTCTAATAAATCTGCAACAGTAATCCCTATATCTGTAAATGCTAAATCATACTCCTCTCCTAGGCTTTCCTTTAACAAACCCATTTCTGCCAATTCTGTAACTGTTTTATCAAATTGTTCTTGCTCAATACCAATTGAATCTAATGACAGGCAAAAATATTTCTGCCCTAATGTTGATGCATTTTCTACATCCATTTTGTCTAATAATCTTATCCAATATAATACAGACAATTGTTCCACCGTCGCTTTAATTGATTTTGATGTACCCATACTCAATGTCCTCCGCTTTTGTTTAAGACTAAGTGTATAATTTTTTACATTTAGTTGCATTTTAACACTTTAAGAAGCGTTTTGCAACCCATTGTAGTGTTTCAATATATACACTAAAGTCAAACAAGCTTGGAGGTGCTGGGATGTTTAATGATTTAGGGAATAAACTTAAAACTTTGCGTGTTAACAATCAGTTAAGCAGGAAACAGGTGGCTGATTTGGTTGGTGTTTCCGTGAGTACTATAGGTTTATATGAAAGCGATGAAAGACTCCCCTCCCTTCCGGTGCTTGTTAAGTTGGCTACTCAATATAAAACCTCTGTTGATTATCTTCTTGGTGTTGAGAATACTGATAGAAGTATGCTATCCCTTGAAGGATTGAATGATAAACAAATTAAGGCTTTGAAATTGACCTCTGATTGTTTTCGTAATCAGAACTAATTTGCTGTAAGGTGCTTAGGTGCTCTTGCAGCATTTTTTCTATAATGGTAATGGTTCGTATGATATGAGGGTCATCCTCATTTTCCGCAAGGCTTATTTCCAGAAGTTGCAGGATATTAATGGTATCTTTGGTTTGCTCTGTTAGAGTTTCCAATGCATCTAAATGCTTCATGGCTACGCCTCCTTTCTTTTTATTTGGGAAGTGAGGGTAACGCTGAAAAATAATGGTGTCAAGAGAAAAATAGAAATGAAAGAAAGTGAAATAGCCCGATGCGAACACCGAGCTATTTCGTGGAAAATTCATGAAAGTTTTTATAATAAAGGCGGCATATTTTAGGAGGTGCCGCCTCTATTTCAAAATAAAAAATTAAAATAAAATTTACTTACCTATACTTTATATGCTTTGAACATAGCATCCTTATAAACGGTTTCTGTAGTATCTTTAATTCTATGTTACTGAACTTCATTTTGTGGTTCTGACATATCAAAAATCGGTCATTTGATACATCGAAAAATTTCCAAAAAATTTTAAATATAAATGATACCATTAGTTTTTGACCCTATGTAATACCTAATTTTTGACCCATGTAGCAAAGAATCGTTCTGAAGTCGGAGTGGAAAAATTTACCCTTCCTTCAACATACCGATTTTGGATTATAATTTTTGAAAAATGCTGGAAACTTAGCCACGCCTTCGGAATGCTTAGCAGAAATTCATAAATGCTGTGGCGAATCGGTAACTTTAGCAAATCACTTAGGTAACAACTACTCTTTCATATTGGCTTCGTACTCCTTAACTCTTCGGTAGAAGGTGTTAGGTTTGAGGTCTAATTCTTTCATTGCCTGTACTGCTGTTATGGTACCGGCTTTCCATTTCTGATAAATAAACTGAAACTGGCTTTGATTGACACATATTGGCTTACGACCAAATTGTACCCCTTTTTTCTGTGCTTCTGCTATACCTTCCATTTGTCGTTTATTTCTCTTCTCAAGCTCTTGCTCTGCCACTGCTGCATATACCTCAATCAAAATCTGGGTTATTAACTCTATTACCCACCTATTTTCTTCGCTTATCTCAATTAGCGTTGTTGGAATCTCCAAAATTCTGACGCATATGCCACGTTCTTTAAACCATTGTAATTCCTGTTTGATGCCTTCAGCATTTCTGCCAAGTCTGTCTAATTCCTCAAATATAACCTCTATAACATCTTCCGTACCTTTTACTTTAGCAACATGGTCAAGAATGACTTTCAGTGCTTGATATCCATTTCTGTCAAAATTCTTACCAGTTAGCTTGTCTGTAAATATGTTTTCTTCTGGAATACTTGGTCTAAACTGCTTTATTGCAAAGTCCTGTCTATCCAAATTTTGGTCTTTACTCGAAACTCTTTCGTATGCGTAGGAAATCATTTTTTTGTATCCTCCTATAAAGTCCTAACTAAAATTCATCCTCTTCTTCCTCAAATTCTTCAATGTATTGGATACTTGAAAAGGAGCTTTTCTCACTTTCCACACCATCTATCTCGGTCAATACATAAAAATTATCTGTTAACACTCTTCCACTGTTTAGTATTATTAAACTTCTCCAGTTGTATTCCTTAATGCCATAGGCTTCTAACATTTCATCCATGCCATGCCTACCAGCCGGAAGTACCCTTTTACTCAAAAATCGCTCCAATTCCTCACTAGAAGAAGCTTCTTGTAAAAATATAGGCAGCTCATAAATCTCACTCACAAATACTTCTAAATTGAATCCTTTATCATTTTCCGAAATTGTAGCTACCTTTTTATTCTCATGATTGTATACGTTGTAATTGGCTATTACCATCTTTTCTCTCCCTAAACAGTTAATCCTTTCTCAATGAAAGTCCTAATTTAATAATGCATTCTCTATAATTTTTCTATAGTCAGCAAAGATGCTATCGAGACCATTATCCTCAATCAGAAACAGCTTCATTGGTCTATCAAGTTCTATTGTCATGTCCGCTCCCTGCAACTCTTTATTTTTCTCAAATAATTCATGATTTACAATGTGAATTATTAAACCACTTATTTCTGAAATATTGCTGTTTTTGTTCAGGTATGCTCCAATATAAGAATTTACTTGGTAACGGTTCGTATTATATTTATAAAATATTGTCCCATCCTCTTTGGTACTGATAGATGAGTAAACCTTAATGTCTATCAGCAATACCCTGTTTTCACATTTCAAAATAATATCTGTTCTTAATGCAAGAGCACTGACTAATCTGCCTTTTACATTATTTGGTTGTACCTGTATTCCATTTCCTAATTCATAACTATATTTTCTCAGAGTTTTTTCTGCCAAAGTGGATTCTTTTGCAAGAAAATCTCTGTCTTCACATTTTCGTTTAGCTGTAATCTCCATTTCCTTTTCTGATAAATACAATTTACACAGCTTTATCATTTTACTCCTACCAGCACTACTGCTACTTTCTGGTACCGATTCAAAATCATTGGGCATTTTAGTGAACATATTATGTAGTAATTTATTTATTTGTTCTGTTTCTCCCAATTGTTTCAACAAGCTACTGCAACCACCTATATCATTTAATACATAATATATTAAATGATTAGAAGAACATATATAATTGCTCCCCATTTTTAGTGTATCTCCATCCATTCTCAAATTTGCTTTTCTGATAAATAACTCTGCTCTACTATTCAGTTTCTTTGCTAATAGTTTAATCGAATTGGATAAAAAATTTTGTGAATTGCTATTGACAAATTTATTACCGGCGATATTACCACTAATTAAATAATTATACATCTCAATCTGTGTTTCCGAACTTATCTGCATTATAATTTCTCCAATATTCCAAGTAACTTCTTACTCTCATTTGTTAAACTCTCTTTATCCTCTGGCTTCGCTACCAATGCTGTCTTCTGACCTTTGAGTTTCTTTATCAACTCTCTGGTAGAAATGACCGCTGCAAAGTTATTATCCTTTTCGTTACTGTTAATTTTACTTACAATATTTACTATCTGCTTTGCACGCTCCAAATTATCTCCACCGAGATTTTTTATAATTTTACTCGCAATCACTTCTCCTTCACTGGTTCCTCCAGCAAGATATTCAAGCCTTACATGTTCAACCCTTCCATAAACTTGGTCGTCTATACCAAAGTTTCTATTGTTACATCCAATGAATACTATGTATAGATTACTTGGCAACAATTCTTCATCTACTCTGGCTGGAGTATTAAAAGCATCAAATAATGCATCTCCCATAAGATATCCAAAATCTGATGACTGAATTTCATTTCCTACAAAAACACAAGGTTCTGTAATGTTGTTCTTCCTAATATGCTCTACGAATAATTTTAATTTTCCGATTGTTGCATGACTATCATCCTCATACCAAAAACTGTATCCGTTTCTTGCGTTTGCAATACAAACTCTATTATAATTGGCTACTGTATCAGAACCAGTTGGTACTCCAATAGGTTCTCCTGTTATTTCAGAAATTAATTTATATGCTAACTCCGATTTACCGCTACCGGTTTCCCCTATTATTAAAAGTCTTCCGCTCCTATTCAGAATATCGTTGGCTTTCTCTAAAAGCGAATCATTATAAATATCTACCGTAGTGAAATTTCCACCATAGGAACTATTGAATTTATATGTATGCTTCTCTCTTTTTTCCTCTGCTTTTTGAATCTCATACGTTTTCTTCGCAAGTGCCCCCATAACTAGACTATCCTCTTCCATCAAGGAATCCATGAATTTATTAAACAATTCATTGCTACCTTCTTCTGTAAGACCACTCGCAACATTAGCTACATCTGCCTCTTCTGATTGTTTAGATGAATCGGACTCTTTAGCGTGGTCTGCCTCTTTTACAACACTAGCATTATCTTTTATAATTCCTTTTTCTAATAACAAATTGGTGAATGTATCCTTATCTTCCTCTGTCTTTGGAAAATACCCAAAAACATTTAATTCTGTTCCCATGTACTTTTTTACAAAATTTATTTGCTTTAATCTTTGGATTAGGTCTGCATCCCTTAAGTAATCTACATGCCCATTACCATTAATTACTATGCATTCCTCTAAAAAATCATCTGTTTTTAATGCTACTTCAGCCTCTAATGCATTATTGATGTAAACATAATAATCACTTATATCAAAGTCTGCAGAGTCTTTAAGATTTAGTAACATTTCTTTAAAATCATAAGTAACTACAGAAACATATTTATACTTATTTACCAATACCCTTAAATCTTCAATGTTATTGATATTAATTTGATGCTTATATAACTGAACAAAGAAATTAAAACCGCCAGAATAAGTTGTATCTTTATAATATTCAACTATGTCTAACCATTTATTATCTATTGCATCCCTATCTGTAGAAGAAAGCAAAAATTTATTATTTTCAATATCTTTACCAAAATAGTACCAAAAATACTCCAATGCCTCTTCAGATGGTTTTCCGTATTCCTTTGTTGCCTCTATGTACTGAATAATCTTATGAGGTATACTTATCTCTTTATTTACTAAACCACTATTAATTGACATTTTGGTTATCCTCCCAACTTATAAGTTTTTATCTCAGTATTTCTCATAGCTGTCATTGCTCCTTAGTTCATTGGATTGATTGCTGACTCAATGTAATCTATCTCTTCCAGTGACAGATTATATTTCTCATATAACATTTCATCTGCCCAAGGATGTGAAAAATCTTGCATTGGAACAAACTGAAATCTTACTCCATTTATCCCTTGTACACCATCTGAACACATTAAGCTGACCAAAAATCTTACCATTCTTGTCTTAACATATGAAACAACATTAGCCGCTTCCTCCAATGTTTCGCAGGAATACAAAACTCCCCAGGAAGCTGTAGTTACCTGCTGTGGTGCAGCTATATTGATATTTGTAATCACATTCTTACTACTACTTGTAGTCCTTCCACACACAACTTTGTATTTATTTACCAAATCATGTCCTTTGGGTAATAACTCTTTATTTAGATACCTTATATACGGCTTTTTACTTCCATCCATGTACACTATCTGTAAATCGCTTTCATTTTCCTTGCTTTCTGTATCATCAATAATGGCCCCTTTACCATCAAATCCTATTGCTCCATTTGTATTAATTCCAAAATATTTAGGACCTAATACATGTTCTCCGAAATTATAATAGGACACTGCTGTCAATACCTTACTCAATATAGTATTTTCTACTTTATTGCTAAAAATCATTGGCATCTTATGCAAATCCATTTTATATTCGCTTACTTTTTTATGTTCTCTTATTTCTACATAATGTGTATCTTTATCTGTACTAGCCTTATTGATTTTGAAAATAGACACCGAAACTGCCGCATCACTAAATATTTCATTTTGTACAGGATAGTTAATAACTTCTGCTAATCCATTATTTATCATAGCATCTCTAGTACTCTTTAATGTATCAGAGGATAACCAATTATTCTTAGTTATCATACAAATAATCCCTTTATCACACAAAGCTATTGATTTTTCAATAAAGTATTGAT
Organism: Lachnospiraceae bacterium; assembly: GCA_045579665.1. GTDB lineage: Bacteria > Bacillota > Clostridia > Lachnospirales > Lachnospiraceae > COE1. Next base: position 5,373 of record JAZNMO010000054.1, on the reverse strand, counting down.
ATATACTTTGCGTAGCTTGCTGATATGGCGGATTTCCTATTATTACATCTATTTTCATAATACCCAACTGCTCCTTTACTAAATCTTGAATGTATTTTGAATCTTTATTTTTAAAAACATATAAATACTCTTCATATGTATCTTTTATCAGCCTAATATTTCCATTGATGTATGCTTTGTTATACAGATTGAGCCTAGTGAACTCCAAACTGAGTTTGCAAACTGCAATGCCGTAAAGCATTCTATCTAGAATATATTTCTCTCTGATTTTGTCATCCTTCAACTCTCCATCGTTGACCAGTGCTGGTGCAACCATAAGCTTATTCAATAACGCTGTTAAGAATATTCCACTTTTGCACGCGATATCTAAGAATTTCTTATTTTTAAGGTCTGGGTCACTCCACAATTCTTTAGGTAATGCTTCTACCATTTCAATGGCTATAGGCTCAGGTGTTACTATTACCCCCTGCTCTGCTAATCTTTTAGGTATATCTTTCTTAAACATTTAGGTATCCTCCAACTATTTCAAAAATAAAATAAATTTTTAATACCCATTGAATAATACGCCTATTGTCAGGATACCCTTAGACCTTATTTATGCAATACCTGTGTCAAAATTGTAATTTTGAAATATTCCTTAAATCCTACTTTTTGAAATACTTTTTATCTACTCATTTTTCTACGCTTTTTCTATGTCAAAAACTCCTAAAATAATTTTAAAATATTTCATATTTTACTTACCACAATGTGACATATATGGACTTTAACACAGAAAAAATACCGATTACCATTTCTGATAATCGGTATCTATCAAATATATTTTGTTTAAACTTCTTTACTCTTTGGCATCTGTTGTGGGCTCCGCTGGCTTTGGCTTTTCAAGAGGGGCTACCACGATTTCATTGTTCTCTAACTTAGCACCGGCACTGATGATTTTCATATCCAGCAAGGTTTTGACCTTTTCGGCATTGAAGCTGGCTCTCTCGTATCTGGAACTAATTACATCATACATGGTTTCATTCTTTACTTTGTGAGTGCCGATGACAATGTAAAACAGGTTTGCTAAACAATCTTCCTCTACCATTGGAACTAAGGTATTGATGTGGAGCTTGTTCATCATGTTGGTTACATGGAAACTGGGGTCAAATACCAATTCATTGGTTTCTTCACTAATCTTCAATCCATAAACTTCATCAGGTCCACCGGTCCTAATGATGTCCTTTAACTGCTTACTAGTGAACTCCACTACTTCTCCCTTAGGTAAGCTATAGGCTTCCCATCCTAACTCTCTGGCTCCAAGGCTTAATTTGTTGGTTACGATTAACTTTCTACACATATTCATTTCCTCCATAATGTAATTTTGTTTTTCAAGGGTATCTCTCCCTCACTTCTCTTATATATTAACGCGATATTATCGTTTTGACTGCTGACGTTATAGCCGAAGAAACAAATTATTTCTTAGTGAGTTTGTAGAATAAATATGGGGTAGCTTTGATTGCTACCCCAGTTTTTCCTCCCGACCTACTATGCTACAACATCTTAATACTATCTGTCTCGCAATCATAATAATATAACGAATTTGACAAGAACTCTTCTGGCATTACACATTCTCTGTTTGCTACTTTTACAATCTTCTTAAGACCTTTAGTCTCAAAATCGGTGTTGGCTGATAATAACAAGACCTCATGCAGAGAACAGGGAATTACAATTAAATCCGACTGTAATAAACCGGCAAATGCTTTTAAACTATTGGGATATAACATTGTCGCCGCACCTAAGCACTTGTCTGAGTTCGTCATTACAAAGATACCATTCTTTAAATCCCAACCATTCTCACTTGTAATCTCTGGACATAAAATATCTTCCAATGCTCTTACTGTCATAGGAAACAGCTTTGGCGTGTTAACCTCTGCTAATTCTTCCAACTGCTCTGTTGATACATCCCACATTTTAAGGTGGTTGTTATAAATAAGAATTGTACCTTTTCCGAATGCTTCATCTTCTACTGATACATAATAAACCTTAGCTAAGTCCAGATACTTTGTATGCGGGATTTCTTCCAACAATTCTTTGTTATATTCATAATTAACGAGCTTATAGGCTACCTTTCCCTTGACTTCCTCAAAATTCCTAAACCACTCCATATTGATTGACTGGGCTATATTACTCTGATTATATGTTTTGTACATAGCTTCTACTGCTTCTTCCAAATCGGCCGTTCTCTGATATAATTCCCAATACTGCTCTACATAAATATTCGGTGATACATTATGAGTGGTATCCTTAATTACTAAGCTCGTAAGCTTGATATTGTTGTTTTTGGTTATTTTTTTAACGACTACCTCCTTTCCAGTTTTCTTAGACATTTTCTCCTGCATGATTGCTACAAATTCCTTGAAGTCCATACCTTATCCTCCATATGTTTATTTCGATTTCAAAATCGATGGAGGGATTGTAACGCAACAGATTTAGATTGTCAGTGGAGATAATAAACGAAGATTACTAATGATGATTAGGGAGATTGTCGCATAAAAATAAGACCCTTGAAATCTCAAAGGCCTTACTCAAGTCCAAATATGCTATAAATATTATCACTTATTGATAGATACATAGGAGTACATTTTCCTAATTCGTCATCCTCTTCATAGGGTACGATAAACTCCGTAGCATCTACAAACTTCTTTCTACGATATAATTTCTCTCCATTTTCATTTGCTCTTAAAAATATACCCGTAAACCCTATTGTCTTTGTTGACATCTCATATAAATCTGCAAGTAATATTTCAAAAAAGATTGTACTATAATACTTCCCATGCCCCAAATCTCCAGTTTCAACCTTTTGAAATGCCTTAGCTATAGCGAAGTATTTAATTTCAGCACAAGATACACTAAATATACTGTCGTCTCCCTCTGGCGAATAGTAGAGTGCTGTTGCTTTTAAAGTGCAAAATGCAAATATTGCAGTTACCTCTTTTTCTTCCTCGGCTTCATCTATCAATACATATGTAACACCATTGCCATTATCCGCACAATTTATGGCTTCCTCTGACAGAAAATCATTAAAGTCAGGATGTCCACAATCAAACCTCTTTAAAACATCCTGACTTACATTTACTTTTGATAACTCAACGTACTTCATTAATTGTTCTCACCATTACACATTTTTTTCATTCTCTCAATATCAGAAGATGAAAAAGTTTTTCTGGCAGCGGCACATTCAGCCCAGTATTCTTCTGTAACCTTACTCTCATGCAATTCATTTAAAAAGCTCGATAACATACCCTTTTTGATAATGGTTGCTTCATTTGGTTTAATTGCTAAAGCCATACTCTCATCCTCCTTTACTCTTTGTTCCTCACTCATATTATACCACCTTTTCATTACTTTTCATAGATAGTATAATAACCAAAATTCAAGAATATTACTTAAACTTTGATTGTCATTATAGTACATATTTTATGAGTATGCAATAAAATTTTTCTAAAATCTACTTTTACAAACCTATCAGCTTATACCCTTGACCGCTTGTCCTATATCGGGTTACTTTGGGCTTTACCAATAACTCCCTATAGAGGTATCTATTTCTCCCTACTATTGAAAACAGTTAGCTTCGGTACAGTTTGATGTTCTATATTATTATAAATAGTAGTTTTCTTTATCAAAATATGATAAAGTAAAATTATAACAAAAGATACATAGAAAGGTAATTTTATGAGTGCATATACTGAAAAAATCGAGAAACATACTATTCACACTGAACTAGAAAATGTAAAAAATGAATTACTCAAACTTCGCACATAAATTTTAGCTATGCACCTTGAAAATTCAATACCTGGAAGTTATTCAGTTGTCAATGTCCAGAACTTAAGCAGCTTGTAGTTGCGTTTTTATCAAAGCAGGAAGTGCATTCATAAATGCGTCCACCAGTTCAGAGATTTTCTCATCTGATAACTCGGTGTTTTCCGTAAGCATAGTTCTGAACATTTGAAGCAGCATTTGAAAAGCCTGTATCCATGTGATATCAGACATTTCATCAGAAAAGTATAAAAAGAGCTCGCCAAGAGACCGGTTATCATTGGATTCCCGGCTTTCCAGAGACAGCATCATGTATCGTGTAAAAACAACTGCTGTATGTGCAGTCATTGCATCATAGGACAAGGAATTGCATTCTCTGCTTAGGTTAAGGTAGCTTTTGCACACTTTGAAGAACACCTCTATATCCCAGCGTTTTCCATAAATCCGGATGATTTCATTCTCATCCAGATTTACATCTGTGGAAATGAGGCAGAGATATTCCTTGCGTTTATTACGATTGCGGACATAAACCACTTTTGCGGGAATGATTTCATCATCTTTAACAACATCGACTATGACAGAAAGCAGATATTTTGACTTTCCCCGTCTCTTTTTATTCTTGTTATAGATGGAAGTCAGGGAGAGTTCCTCGCCATTATAACGAAAGAACATCTTTGGGGTTTTCTTAACCATACCGATTACATCATACCCTGTATTTTTTACTGCATGAATGGTGCTTGGAGAAGAAAACCAGCTGTCAAAGAGAACATATTTTGCAGGGATTGCAACTTTTTTAGCATTCTCCAGAAGCGTAAGCATGGCATGGGTTCCCTTTTCCATGGACAGCTGTCTACGTTTGTAACCAACGGTTCTTTTATCCACTTCAGCTGCTTCATTGATACGATTCTTCTTGTTTTCTGTAGAAAGAAGGATACTGTTTACCGGCAGAAATGTGCTTCCATCTGACCATCCAAGGGTGAGCATTCTAAATCCGAAGCGGAACTTATGCTTTGCGTGGTCATAAACTTTTGTAAGAAGCTCCACCTTTTTAGAACGGTTACGTTCAAACATGGAATCATCTATAATAAGAACATTGGTGCGGTCCTCCGAATCCAAAGGAAGTATGGCATCATTGATGATTCTAGATGCAAGAATCGTTGTAAAACGGATCCAGTTAATCTGAACCATCTTCATAAAACGATATACTGTATCCTTCGCAAAATTTGGGGTGTTCCTCCCTGTAAGCAGACTCATGTACATGCTTCTGTTGGAAAAAATCAGCAGAAACAGATACTGAAAAATTTCTATTACCGGAATTCCCTTTGTTTTGTAGGCATTAGACGCCTTCAAGGCTGAGGAAATATGAAATCTTGTAAAAAATCTTTTGATAGATTTCGAAATCTGCTTATCATTTTGGTTCGCTTGTGTTATACTTGTATTCATAGCATGAGCCTCCGGTTTGTAATTGTTTTTGGACAACTCAATTATACCAAAACCTTTGGTTTCATGCTATTTTTTTGCAAGTTATTATTGAATTTTCAAGGTGCATAGGCACATTTTAATGTGCGAAGTTTGAGT
>JAZNMO010000053.1:0-18670 GCA_045579665.1 Lachnospiraceae bacterium | reverse complement strand
GGTCATGGGTGTAAGTGCAGTAATGTACTCAGCTGAATGATACTAATAGGTCGAGGGCTTATCCTGGAAGGTAATTCTGAGAGAAGTTGCTTGGAAGAGAAATGAACGGAAGAGAGATTTGTGTGTTCGGTTTTGAAGGTATAATAAATACTTTTATTATAAACCTATGATTTAATTCATAGGTTTTTTTGTGTTACGTACCTAATTTTTATGTAAACATTGTATTTTGCCAGAAATTATGAGATAATCTAAACATGGTAAAAAATCAAGCACTGCTGAAAGCAGATGTTTTATATAATAACAAGCAGTGGGCACTTGTGCACAACTGCTTGCTATTATATAAAATAAATGCTGTCGTAGACAGTATTTGATTTTTACTGAGATAACGAGCAAAGGTCTGCGAAGCAGACAAGAAGCGCGGAGCGTGTCTTTGCGAGTGACCCAAAGGGAACGGAAGAAGCGCGGAGCGCGTCTTTGCGAGTGACTATGTAAAAAAGCATTGGAGGTATAAAAAATGCAGGATATAAAGAAGTTACAAAATGGAAGCGACATTAGAGGTATTGCGTGTGAAGGCGTTGAGGGTGAAAAAGTAAATTTAACAGAAGATGCCGGTAATGTGATTGGCGCAGCTTTTGCAATCTGGTTAGCCGAGAAGAAGCAGAAGGATATCGCAACACTTAGAATTGGTATTGGACATGATTCCAGAATAACAGCGGATTCTTTGTTTGCTGCTGCAGCAAAGGGAATCGTAGCCGAAAAGGCAACTGTATATGATTGTGGTTTGGTTTCAACACCATCTATGTTTATGACAACAGTATTTGAAGAGTTTGCATTTGATGGAGCTATCATGATAACAGCAAGTCATTTGCCATTTAACAGAAATGGTTATAAGTTCTTTGACAGAGATGGTGGTCTTGAGCATGATGATATTACTAAGATTTTAGAGATAGCATCAGGTTTAGAGGTTAGAGAAGCTGATTTATCAGGAGTAGAGAAGGCAGATACAATTACTGTATATTGTAATTCACTTCAGGATAAGATAAAGAAGAGTATACAGGCAGAGAATTATGATAAGCCGTTGGCAGGATTGCACATTGTTGTAGATACAGGTAATGGTGCAGGTGGATTCTTTGTAGAGAAGGTACTAAATCCATTAGGTGCAGATACAACAGGAAGTCAGTTTCTTGAGCCTGACGGAACCTTCCCAAATCATATTCCAAATCCTGAGAATAAGCAGGCAATGGAGGCAATTAGAGAAGCCGTATTAAAGAATAATGCAGATTTAGGTATTATTTTTGATACGGATGTGGATAGAATGTCTGCAGTGCTTCCAAACGGTGAAGAGATTAACAGAGATGCAATTATAGCTATGATGGCAGCAATTATTGCAAAGGATTACCCTGGCGGAACGATTGTTACAGACTCTGTTACAAGTGATAGATTAACAAGATTTATTGAAAGCATTGGTATGAAGCAGCATAGATTTAAGAGAGGCTATAAGAATGTTATCAATGAATCTATCCGTTTGAATAATGAAGGTATCGTATCTCCTTTGGCAATTGAGACTTCGGGACATGGTGCTTTAAGTGAGAATTATTTCTTAGATGATGGCGCATATATGGCAGTTAAGCTATTAATTGCACTTGCTCTTGCGGCAAAGGAAGGAAAGGCATTGGCTTCTTTTGTGGAGAATTTAGAAAAGGGCTTTGAAGAGAGAGAGTATCGCTTCAAGATTGCATGTGATGATTTTAAAACATATGGAAAGAGTGTATTAGCTGCTTTTGAAGAAAGAGCTAAGGCAAAGGGCTATAATATTGCACCAAATTCATATGAGGGTATTCGTATCAGCTTTGATACTGAGGAAGTACAGGGATGGTTATTGCTTCGTATGTCATTGCATGATCCGCAGATGCCATTTAACGTAGAAGGTGTTAGAGCAGGTGATTGTGATAAGTTATATGATATTGTAATGGAGCTTTTGGAGGGCTTTGATCAGCTTGTAATACCGGCAAAATAAAGTCCTGTCGATAGGTGTGTAAGGGGGAAGACGAAACAATAGTTAAAAGCATAGAAAGGTAAGGTTTTATTTATGAGAATCGGAATGGGTTATGACGTACACAAATTGGTAGAAGGCAGAGACTTAATTATAGGTGGCGTTACGATTCCATATGAAAAGGGATTACTTGGACATTCAGATGCAGATGTTTTATTGCATGCTATATCAGATGCGCTGTTGGGGGCGGCAGCACTTGGAGATATAGGGAAGCATTTCCCGGATACGGACCCTGCTTATAAAGGGATTTCCAGCATTATTTTATTGGAAAAGGTAGGGCAGCTGTTAGAGGAGAATCAGTTCTTAATTGAAAATATAGACGCAACGATTATTGCACAAGCACCAAAGATGCGTCCATATATTGATACTATGCGGGAAAACATAGCAAAGGCACTACGTATAGAAGTGGAGCAGGTGAATGTAAAGGCTACTACAGAGGAGGGGTTAGGTTTTACCGGAGAAGGATTAGGAATATCATCACAGGCAATCTGTATGGTGACGACACCAAGAGAGCTTTATTCGCAAGAGGTTGGAACGGCGTGTGAAGGCTGTCAGGGGTGTCCGCATAGTAAAGAGTAATACATGTGATGGTTAGAGACCGAATTTTCACAGCTATAGAATTCAAATCGGATTGTGTGGTTGTGTTATAAAATGTGTATATCGGGGGTATAGCGTATGGAACAGGTTATTCAGGCAGAAATGCTGGAAGAAAAAATTCGTTTTGAAATAGAGGATGAATTTTCTGTTAAGATTCTTCAAAAAGATAAGATTGAGGAAACAAAAGCGTTATGGAAGGAAGCATTTCCACAAGCTTCAGATGAGTATTTAAGTTTCTATTTTCAGAATAGGGCATCGGATGCACTTGCGTTTGTTGAATCAGATGAACAGCAGATGGTATCGATGTTACATTTGTTGCCATATTCCGCAGCGATGAGGAGAAATCCACCTTCGCCAGGCTATAATCGTTTACCATGTATGGCTGATGTGGTAAGAGTGGATACCAATTTTATATCAGGTTTGATTAGCAAGGAGGCATACCGTAATCATGGTAATGCGCAAAGAGTTTTAAAAAGTGCTTTGGAATATCAGAACAGGATGAAGGTTCCATTTACTTTTATGACTTCGGAGCAGGAGGAGATTGCCAGGGAGCATGGCTTTTATCCGATTTATGAACGTGAACTGTATGAAATAAAGAAGGAGCAGATTTCAAAGGAAATGCTGCAACGTGCTCATGAAGGAGAAAAACTTGAACTGGAAACGGGACATGTTTTATCTGCATTAGATAAAAGTGAACTGCTTAGCCTTGCGCATTTTGTAAATGCGAATCTATGCAAGGAATATGGGATGTTTCATATCAGGAGTGCAGTGTATTATGAGAATCTTCATAATGAAGCCTTAAGTAAAAATGGTGATATTTTTTTACTGCGAAAAGATGGCAAGATAGTAGGTTATTTTGTGTTTTTTGATGAAAAAGAAGAGTTTGTAAAGGAAGTTATTTTTGAAAAGAAAAATGAGCTGGAGCAATTCTTCTATTGTGAACAAGAGAAGAAGCCGTATATTATGGCTAGAATTGTAAACTTGTCTGAGATTTTGAAGCATATATCAAGTAATGGCAAGGTTACTGTGGCTGTACGAATCAATGATCCGGTTATGCCGGAGAATGATGGATTGTTTATTTGGTATTTGAACGAAATGGGTAGCTATCTTGAGCGTGTCGAGGAAACAGATAAGCTTAGTCAGTACAGGCCTGAGCTTACGGTTTCAATTGGTGAATTGACTGCCTTTTTGTTTGAACAGATAGAGTTAAAGAAGAGTTTAAAGTTTGAGAGTATGTATTTATCAGGGCCGGTGTGGCTGAATGATATTGCGTAGGAGGTTATGGGTATGGCTATGATTATGACACCACATATTAATGCAGAAGCACAGGATTTCGCAAAGACAGTGTTGATGCCGGGAGATCCATTGCGTTCAAAGTTTATTGCGGAAAATTATCTGGAGAATGCAAGACTGGTTAATAATGTCAGAGGTATTCAGGGATATACCGGTACCTATAAGGGAACAAAGGTAAGTGTAATGGCAAGTGGAATGGGAATGCCGAGTATCGGAATTTATTCCTATGAGCTGTATAATACCTTTGGTGTAGAGAATATTATGAGAATTGGTTCTACAGGAGCAATGCAGGAGCATGTAAAGGTAAGAGATATTGTAATTGGAATGGGTGCGTGTACAAACTCTAACTATGTAAGTCAGTTTGGCTTAAGCGGAACCTTTGCACCGATTGCAAGCTATCCGATGATGAAGGTTGCCATTGAGCAGGCAGAGAAACTGAATGCACGCTATCATGTGGGTAATATTTTGTCTTCAGATACCTTCTATTCTGATGATGAGCAGGCGACACCGAACTGGCAGAAGATGGGTGTTCTTTGCGTAGAGATGGAAGCAGCAGCATTGTATATGAATGCAGCACGTTGTGGAAAGAATGCACTTGCGATTATGACAGTGTCTGACCACTTGGTGACGGGTGAGGCAACAACTGCAGAGGAGAGACAGAATTCCTTTACCCAGATGATGGAGATTGCGTTGAATACTGCGGTTGAGCTGGATAAATAAGATAATTCGTAATTATGAAGGTACGGAATAATTACGATAATTCAAACAATTGGTAGAAGATGAAAGTAACGAAATAGTTGACAAAAAATGAATTTTTGCATATCCTATAGTGTAGATTGATGGAATGTCAATCTACACTATTGTATTATTGATGAGAATAGGTAAAAGCTTTGAGCGGAAGAGTAAGTAATCTTAAGATTACAGAGAGAATGTGTCGTTGGCTGTGAGCACATTTATTTGGAGGATTACCCAAGTGCATCCGTGAGCTGATTTTGTGAGCTGTATTGTATCGTTGTTTTGATGAGTGCAGGGTAGCAGGATACGTATTGCGTGCGTTAAACGTTTGAGTGTTGGACTTATAGTCCTTTAATAGAGTGGAACCGCGGATAAATTCGTCTCTTGATGAGTTTATTGGCGGATTTTTTACATTTTAGGGAGGCATATATGGGCTTTATTAGTAAGATAAGGAATGAAATAAAAGTAATTCGTGAGCGAGACCCGGCGATACATTCCAATATGGAGGTATTTTTGTATCCGAGCTTTAAGGTTATGCTGAGCTATCGTCTGGCTCATAAGCTTTATAAGAGCGGACATTATTTCTGGGCAAGATGGATTTCGCAAAAAGCAGCAAGAAAGACAGGCATTGAGATTCATCCGGGTGCGCAGATTGGCGAGAATCTCTTTATTGACCACGGAAATGGTGTTATTATAGGAGAGACGACGATTATTGGAAATAATGTAACCTTATATCAGGGTGTAACTCTTGGTGGTACAGGTAAGGAGCACGGAAAACGTCACCCTACCATTGGGGATAATGTCATGATAAGCGCAGGTGCCAAAGTACTTGGTTCATTTACGATAGGAGAGAACTCAAAGATTGGCGCCGGTAGTGTGGTATTGGAAGCAGTACCGCCTAACTGTACGGTAGTAGGTGTCCCGGGACGTATCGTAAAGCGTAATAATGAGAAGCTGGTACGTGAGGATATGAATCAGGTGGATTTACCGGACCCTGTTAGCGAGGATATTAGGAGTTTGCAGCATGCGGACAGTGAGATTACGAATCGATTGTTGGAACTGGAGCAAGAACTGAATACGTTACGTAAGGAGCTGTCGAAGTAGGCGATATCGTAGGATAAGTAAGTATAAGAATTTTGAGGAACAATGTAAATGATGTTGTGGCTGATAATCAGAGAAAAGCTGATTTGGATATAGAGCAACATGATTATAGAAAGGAAATAACATGGAGAACAAATTATCATTTTATAACACATTATCAAGAAAAGTAGAGCAGTTTATTCCGAATGAGGATGGTAAGGTAGCAATGTATACCTGTGGACCGACTGTATATCATTTTGCGCATATCGGTAACTTAAGAAGCTATATCATGGAGGATGTATTGGAGAAAACTCTTCGCTATGCAGGCTATGATGTGAAGCGAGTTATGAATATTACAGATGTGGGACATCTTTCCAGTGATGCAGATACAGGTGAGGATAAGATGTTAAAGGGTGCAAAGCGTGAGCATAAGACTGTTATGGAGATTGCGAAGTTCTATACAGATGCATTTTTTGCAGATTGTGCAAAGCTTAACATCAAGACTCCGGATGTGGTAGAGCCTGCAACAAATTGTATTTCTGAGTTTATTCATATGATTGAGGTTCTTTTAGAGAAGGACTATGCATATGAGAGTGGCGGAAATATTTATTTTGATACTTCTAAGCTCACAGATTATTATGTATTTTCAAGCCAGAGTGAGAAGGAATTATTGGTTGGCGTTCGTGATGACGTAGAGGCTGATGATAATAAGAAGAATCCAAGTGATTTCGTATTATGGTTTACTAAGTCTAAGTTTGATGACCAGGAGTTAAAGTGGGATAGTCCATGGGGAATCGGTTATCCGGGTTGGCATATTGAGTGTTCATGCATCAGTATGAAGCATCTTGGTGAGTACATGGATATTCACTGTGGTGGTGTTGATAATATTTTCCCACACCATACCAATGAGATTGCACAGAGTGAGGCATATGTAGGACATAAGTGGTGTAACTACTGGTTCCACGTACATCATTTGAATGATAAGTCAGGTAAAATGAGTAAGTCAAAGGGCGATTTTCTGACGGTTTCACTGATTGAGAGCAAGGGGTATAACCCATTAGTATATAGAATGTTCTGCTTACAGTCACACTATCGTAAGCCGTTAGAGTTCTCTTATGAGGTATTGGATAACGTGACAGCAGCATATGACAAGCTTGTAAGAAAGATTGGTTCATTAAAGGAAGACGGAGCAGTAGATGAGACAAAGTTTGCTGAGTATAGAGCACAGTTTGAAGCAGCACTTGGCAATGATTTGAATACATCGTCTGCAATTACAGTTCTTTATGATATGTTAAAGGCAGATGTGAATGATGCGACAAAGCTTGCACTTGTAAAGAGCTTTGACGAAGTATTATCTCTTGACCTGATGGCAGCATATGCTAAGCAGGAAGCAGATAATGGTGTAGATGCTGAGCTTGAAGCATATGTTCTTGCTAAGATTGAAGAGCGTAAGGCAGCAAAGAAGGAGAAGGATTTTGCTAAGGCAGATGCAATTCGTAATGAGCTGTTGGAGAAGGGCATTGTGATTGAAGATACACGAGAGGGCGTAAAATGGAAGAAAGCTTAAGTTTGCTTGCACAGATTCATCAGGAATTTGGTGCATGTGAGGTGGATATTAGAACATATTCGCCACTGACACTTGCATATATCGGAGATGCCATTTTTGAAATGGTGATTAGAACATTAATTGTAGAGAAGGGGCAGCGTGCTGCCAATTCTCTACATAAGCATACGACTAAAATTGTATGTGCCGGTACACAGGCGGCAATGATTGAAGCCTTGGCAGATGTATTGACCGATGAGGAGCAGTCTATTTATCGAAGAGGGAAGAATACGAAGATTAATTCTTCTGCTAAGAATGCTTCTTTGGCAGATTATCGTAAAGCAACAGGCTTAGAGGCACTTTGTGGATATTTATATCTTTCGGGAAATACCAAGCGTGTGGTAGAATTAATAAAGATAGCTTTGGATAAGCTGCAGATAGAAGTGTAGCAGGGCGTGATACTTAGGCTTTTATCATTTTAGAATGGAGAATTTATGAGATACGAAGAATTTACAATAGAAGGACGTAATGCCGTTATTGAGGCGTTTCGTTCAGGAAAGCCGATAGATAAGGTTTTTATTTTAGATGGTTCACAGGAAGGACCAATTCAGACAATCAAGCGTGAAGCTAAGAAGCACGATACTATGGTGAAGTTTGTTACTAAGGAGCGCTTAGACCAGATGAGCGAGACAGGTAAGCATCAGGGTGTCATTGCATATGCGGCAGCTTATGAGTATGCAGAGGTAGAGGATATTTTAGAGGTGGCAAGACAGAAGGGAGAGGCTCCTTTCGTATTCCTTTTGGATAATATTGAGGATCCTCATAATCTTGGTGCGATTATCAGAACAGCAAATCTTGCGGGTGCTCATGGTGTGATTATTCCGAAGAACCGTGCAGTAGGGCTTACAGCGACTGTTGCGAGAACCTCAGCAGGCGCGTTGAATTATACTCCTGTAGCCAGGGTAACTAACATAGCAAAGACTATAGAAGACCTGAAGAAGGAAGGTATGTGGTTTGTATGTGCAGATATGGGTGGCACTACTATGTATGACCTTAATTTAAAGGGTTCTATTGGACTTGTGATTGGTAATGAAGGTGAAGGAGTTGGAAGGCTGGTAAGAGAGAAGTGTGATTTCATAGCATCAATTCCTATGAAGGGAGATATTGATTCCTTAAATGCTTCGGTAGCGGCAGGTGTACTTGCTTACGAAATCGTTAGACAGCGAATGAAGTGATAAGCAGATGGGTTCTTAGGAGGCTAGTGTGGATAAATCATATGAAATGTGCACAGATGAAGCTCTGATAGACCGTCTTCGTGAGGGGGAAGAGCGGATTACGGATTATATTATGGACAAGTATAAGAATCTGGTTCGTAGTAAAGCAAAGTCCATGTATATACTTGGAGCTGATAATGAGGATTTGATTCAGGAAGGCATGATTGGCTTGTATAAGGCAATTAGAGATTATGATGCAGGCAGAGATGCCAGCTTCTTTACCTTTGCAGATTTGTGTGTGTCCAGACAGATGTATACGGCAGTGCAGGCGGCAAGACGAGAGAAGCATGCACCTTTGAATTCTTATATATCCTTATATGCGAATATGACGGAGAATGGTTCGGATGGTGCAGAAACAGAGCTGTTGGAGGTTCTGGCTTCAAAACAGGAAACAAATCCGGAAGAACTATTGATTGATAAAGAGAATGTGGCTGATATTGAGGCAATGATAGAGAAGGAGTTAAGCCCCTTTGAAAAGCAGGTGTTGGACTTGTATCTGACAGGAATGTCTTATTCCCAGATTGCCAAGGTGTTAAGTCGGGATGAGAAGTCAACAGATAATGCATTACAAAGATTGAAAACAAAGTTAAGAAAAGCAGTTCGAAAAGATACTCTATAGAATAGTGTTGTTTGATAGTGGCAGCCAAAGAATAGGTGGAAAAGGAAATATCTATGAAGAAATATTTATGGATGGTATGCTTTACAGTAGTTGCAGCTTTGGGAATGACGGTATATGCATCGGAAAGTGTGGAGCAGGAAGAAAGTGTGACAAGGATATATCTTGAAGAGGCAAAGATGTCAATAGAGCTTCCGGCTTCCTATTATGTACTGGAACAAGAGATAGCAGAGGACGATGTGAGTGTGTCCGCAATTGGCTTGGATCGAGAAAAGGTACAGGATTATTTTGTGGATTCTCAAATTGTTTTGTACGCATTAGCACAGGACAATAATCATGAAATCGTAGTGACTCTGAATCACAGTGAGGATTTGCAGTATATTTATCGGTTGAAGCAGTTGGATGAGGAACATGCCAGGGAGTTGCAGCAGGCAACAAAGGCAAGCTACGAGGAGAACGGATATCAGGTAAGCAATACGCAGGTAGCTGAAGTCGGTGGTACAAGGTATATTATTTTTGATATGAATCAAAGCTATGCAGAACAGACAGTGGTTAGTCAGCAATATTATACAATCAATGCTGGCGACTGCTATCATATTACACTAAGAAGCTATCAAGGCGGCATTACTGCAGATATGGAGGCCGAATTTACAAAGGTGATTGAAAGTATTCAGTATGAAGATAGCTTTCAGGGAGCATATTATAAGAATGATGCTTCCGGAGTGACCTTTGGAATCTCTCCCGGATGGAAGGAACTGGAGATGGAGAGTACAGAGGAGTATATCCAGATGCAGTTTGTACATACCAATGGATTGGGCGAAAGTATTCAATTCATTTGTCAGGATATATGGGGGCATCTTGGAAGAATGCAGCAGCTTACCACTACGCGTGTAGATATAGACCGACGTTGTATGGAGGCAGAGGATGCCAAGAAGTGGTTACCACAGTACTTGGGAAATTTTTTTGATGACTACAATGAGGTGTACACCGTAGAGCATGGTGGAATCACATATTATACAAGTGATACGCTTACGAGGATAGAAACAGAAAGCTCACAGGGCGATTATTTGGTTCAAAGTGTTGTTACTGTTAGAAATGGTATTTTATATGCGTTTCGTTACGGATATTATGAGAATGGTAATCTGCATGAAGCGAATTTTGAAACAATGCTTTCGACAATTACATATACAACAGCAGATTTGCTGTCAGGAGATTATCAGGATTATCAGGACATGATAGATATGGTACGTCAGGCGTTTGTTGGCGTTATATTAATTATTATTGTGCTGACAGCGATTATCTTGTTCTATGTACTGGGGAATTACGAAGTAGAACAGGAAGAAGAATAAAATTCGGAAAATTTATAGAAAAGAGATAAATTGCGTGACAATTTATCTCTTTTCTGTCATAATGGATATTAGAGAGATTATGTCATTTTGGTTGATGAATTTATTTTGTGTAAGAGGGGAATATAAAGGGGGAATTATCATGCAGGATGCAGTGTTAGATTTGACGATTGTTGTGCCGTCATATAATCCTGACGAGAAGCTGAAATTGGTAGTGGAAGGTTTGAGAGCAAGAGGCTTTCATGACATTATAGTAGTAAATGATGGTAGTGATGAGGCGCATCAGGCACCGTTCGAAATGGTAGGGAACTGTACAGTGATTCATCATAAGGTGAATAAAGGAAAAGGAAGAGCGTTGAAGACGGCATTTTCTTTTTGTATGGAAAATCGTAAAGGCTCTCAAGGCGTGATTACTGTAGATGGAGATAATCAGCATCATCCGGACGATGTATATGCATGTGGTAAGGCATTGTTGGAAAATAGACAGAGTCTGGTGTTGGGATGTCGGAACTTTAAGAATGATGATGTGCCGCCAAGAAGCAAGTTTGGAAACGGCATTACAAAGGGGATTTTCAGAACCTTATGTGGATTGAGAATATCTGATACACAGACAGGCTTACGAGCAATTTCGATGTCAAAGCTTCCTGATATGATGGAGGTTAAAGGGGAGCGTTATGAGTACGAGACAAATATGCTGCTGGAAACGAAGAATATGGAGATGCCGATTTGTGAGGTGCCGATTAGAACGATTTACATAGATGAGAATGAGAGCTCGCATTTCAATCCAATTAAAGACTCGATAAAAATATATAGTATGATTCTCAAATTTTTTATGAATTCGATTTTATCTACGGTTATTGATTTGACTCTGTATTTTGTGATTAGTCTGCTTCTTACAAGAATACATTTTGCTCAGGCATCTATAGTCTTTGTGGCAACTATTTTTGCAAGAGCATGTTCATCTTTCTTTAACTATAAGATGAATCGTAAGGTGGTATTTGGACAGGGTGGTGCGCATTCAGTAGTGAAATACTATATTTTATGTGCATGTCAGATGACGGTGTCAGCAATACTTGTATATTTATTAACGTATATTCTTGTGGCATCGAGTTTGCTGAGTACCGTGATGAAGGCTGTTGTGGATACTTGCCTGTTTTTTATTAGCTTTAGAATCCAGAAAAACTGGGTATTTAAGGAGGAAAGAAAGCAAATTCCTACGGGAGGAATGCTTTTAAATCGCAATGTAAAAATGGATAAAGATTCATGATAATTTCTAAACAATCCTTGTCAAAACATGTCGTATCATGTAAACTAGAGGTATCGGTATTATGTTAAGCTAGAAGGGGAGCCGATGGGGAATATGAGTGATAAGAAGCATGTTTTGGTAGTGGATGATAAGAATATTAACCGCTATATATTAAGGAGTATTTTTGAAGATAGTTACGATATTATAGAGTGTTCTAACGGTAGGGAAGCGATTCGGGTATTAGAGCAGTATCAGGAGGATATGGCGGCGATGTTGTTGGACATTGTGATGCCGGACGGAGATGGCTTTACGGTGTTGGACTTTATGAAACAGCATGAGGTGAAGTCGGTTCCGGTGATTATGATTAGCTCGAATGCAACGGAGGAGAATATTTACAGGGCATATGACTATGATGTGGCAGATTACATACAGAAGCCTTTTGAGGAGGATGTAGTGAAGAGACGTGTTGAGTCTATTATTCATATGTTTGAGAAGCGCAAAGAGAAGATGAAAGAGAAGTAGGAGTGATGCGGGTGGTCATTAGGACCACCCGTTTTTGAGGTAGTTATGGAGAAGAAATATGAAGTATTAAAACGCTATTATGGTTATGATACGTTTAGAGAAGGACAGGAGGAGCTGATAGATGCACTACTGGCAGGTGAGGATGCATTTGGCATCATGCCAACAGGAGCAGGAAAATCTCTGTGCTATCAGATTCCTGCGTTGATGTTTAGCGGGATTACGTTGGTAATTTCACCACTTATCAGTTTAATGAAGGATCAGGTGGCAGCACTGAATCAGGCAGGGGTCTATGCGGCATATCTAAATAGTTCCCTGACGCAGGGACAGTATTTTAAGGCGTTGGAGTTTGCAAAGACAGGGAAGTATAAGATTATCTATGTGGCACCGGAGAGATTGCTTACAGAGTCTTTTTTAAGTTTTGCATTACATGCAGATATTTCATTTGTAGCAGTAGATGAGGTGCATTGTGTATCACAGTGGGGACAGGATTTCAGACCAAGCTACCTTAAGATTGTGGAGTTTGTAAAAAGACTTCCTAAGCGACCTGTACTGGGGGCATTTACAGCAACTGCGACGCAGGCGGTGAAGGATGATGTGATAAGAATCTTGGAGTTAAAGAAACCAAGGCTTGTGACAACAGGCTTTGACAGGAAGAATCTTTCCTTTGAGGTAAGGGCAGGCAAAGACAAGCAAAGTGAGCTGCTGAGTATTCTTAGAGAGCATGAGGGAGAAAGCGGTGTGATTTACTGTATTACCCGTAAGCTGGTAGAGGAGGTATATGAGCTTCTGGCAGCAAGGGGGCTTTCTGTGACGAAGTATCATGCAGGACTGCCTGATGAGGAGAGAAGAGATAATCAGGATGATTTTATTTATGACCGTAAGAAGCTGATGGTAGCAACCAATGCTTTTGGTATGGGAATTGATAAATCGGATGTGAGATTTGTCATTCATTACAATATGCCAAAGAATATGGAAAGCTATTATCAGGAGGCGGGGAGAGCAGGGCGAGATGGTGACGAAGCAGAATGTATCTTGCTCTTTAGTGCACAGGATGTAAGGACGAATCAGTTTTTTATCGAGAATAATAGAGAAAATGAGGAGCTTAGCGAAGTAGAGTTACTAGAGGTGATTGATAAAGATAAAGAAAGACTTCGTAAGATGACAAATTATTGCTATACAAGCGATTGTCTAAGGGGCTATATGCTTAGTTACTTTGGGGAGAAAACAACAGGGTATTGCGGTAATTGCAGCAACTGTCTAAAGAATTATGAGGAAACAGATGTATCTAAGTATGCAAGGCTCATACTTGGCTGTGTGGAGGAGTGCCGTGAAAAGTTTGGTATGACAGTGATTATAGATACCTTACGTGGCAGTCAGGGTGAGAAGATACAGAAGTACCGATTACAGCATAACAGCTATTATGGAGCGGCAAGAGATGTGAGTACTGAGCGTTTGAAGCTGATTATGAAGCATTTGATTGCGGAGTATTATCTGGCGCAGACAGATGATATGTATGCAGTGTTGAAGCTGACAGAGCACTCCTATGAGCTTACGGTAAAGGGGGAGCAGGTGCTGATGAAGCTTCCAAAGGAGAAGGAAGTTATGCAGCCTAGAGTTAGCTTGAAGCAGACGAATCGAAAGCTTGGCGGAGTGAGAGCTGCATCAGATAATCCTGCATTGTATGAGAGTCTGCGCCAGCTTCGGAATGAAACAGCAAGACGCATGGGAGTGCCGGCTTATGTGGTGTTTACGGATAAGACCTTGCAGGAGATGAGCATGTACCTTCCGGTAACTCGTGATGAGATGTTGTCTATCAATGGTGTTGCGCAGGCAAAGTATGAGAAATATGGCAGAGATTTTATGCGGCTGATTGCACAGTATAAGGAAGAACATGCAGGAGAACATAAAAAGCCTCAGGCAAAGGCAAGGATAAAGTTTTAATTGGGAAGGATAAACGGTTATTTTTTATAAATATCAATTCTTAATTGCGTTGTTTGACGATTGCGTAAAGTGTTTGGATAGAGTAAAATGGTTATGTAAACGTCCATGCACAGACGAAGTATGTGCTATGGGACAAACTATGGGGAAAGGGAGAATGAGTATGATGAAGAAAAAGCTTTTAAAAGCAGGAAAACAGATTTTGGCATTAGGATTATTAACAGTGACTGTTGTTGCAGGAGCATTGAACCAGACTGCTACTGCACAAGCTGAGGAAGTGCAGCTGATTCGAAGTGTGTATACGAATGAGTGGGTTACTCAGCAGCAGGCACTTTTTAGACCAATTGCGGTTATGATGCCAACAGATAAGAAGGCACAGCCGTCTTATGGTATCAGCCATGCGAAGGTTCTTTATGAGATTATGGAGGAAGGCGGTATTTCAAGACAGCTGGCAATTATTGATGATTGGCAGAATCTTACCAAGATTGGTAATATCAGAAGCTGTAGAGCATATTACATACCGGTAGCTACTGAGTGGGATCCGATTTTGATTCATTTTGGTGGCGTTGTATACATGAAGGATAGAATTACAGCACCCGATATTAATAATTTATCGGGTTCGGCACAGTATGGTGTTGGTGGTGGAGCAGTGGGGTCATCAGCCTTCTATAGAACAACAGACCGTAAGGCGCCACATAATGCATACACCAGTGCGGCAGGCATTGTAGGAGCAGCACAGTCACTTGGTTATTCTATTGGCCTTAGACCGGAGTATTATAATGTAAAGCATTTTACCTTTGCTGAGGGTGTGAATACATTAGAGCAGTACGGCGCGGCAGCAGCTACGGCAAATGCGATTGATTTGTCACAGGTATTCAGATATACCAAGAGCTCTTTAGTATACAATCCGGTAGACGGTTTATATTATAAGTCGATTCATGGAGAGTTACAGACAGATGGTGAGAATGGTATGCCTCTGACTTTTGCTAATGTTATCGTGCAGAATACAAAGTGGTGTCAGTTAGACCAGAACGGTTATCTGTATTTCCAGATGCATGATACAACAGAGGATGGATATTATTTCACAAAGGGCAAGGCGATTCATATTACATGGCAGAAGACATCAGATTATGAGCCAACCAGATATTATGATGATTTTGGCAATGAGATTCAGTTGAATGAGGGTAAGACATACATTGCAATTGCACAGAAGGGTAAAACGGTAGCATTTAATTAAGGATATCATTTAGGAGGTTACAGATATGATTAAAGGTTTTAAGATGAAATTATTTGCAGGACAGGAGGAAGAGTACGAGAGACGTCATAATCTCTTATGGCCGGAGATGGCGGACATGATTCATGAGCATGGTGGAAAGAATTATACGATTTTTCTGGATAGAGAGACTCTGACTTTGTTTGGTTACATTGAGATTGAGAATGAGGAGCTTTGGGCAAAGGGCGCAGATACAGCAATCAATCGTAAATGGTGGGATTATATGGCAGATATCATGGAAACCAATCCTGATAATAGTCCTGTAAGTATTGATTTACAGAATGTATTCCATTTGGATTAAAAGGTAAGAATAGAGGTTTTTGAAAATGAGATTTGAAACATGGAAGCTTGATATACCGGGAGCGGTACAGGCAAAGTTAAATATTTATCTGCAGGATAGCTATCCGGGAACAATGTTAATAGAGAAGAGGCCGATGGTGCTTGTATGTCCGGGCGGCGGATATGGACATGTATCACCTAGAGAAGCTGATCCGGTTGCATTAGAGTTCTTGGCGGCTGGCTGTCAGGCGGCCGTGCTTTGGTATGATATTGCAGAGCATGGTGCTGAGTTTCCACAGCATTTGATGGAGGTAGCGGCTTCGGTAGCATATTTGCGAGAGCATGCGGACGAATTTAATATTTTGGCAGACCAGATTATGGTCGCAGGCTTTTCGGCGGGCGGACATTTGGTAGCAAGTCTTGGATGCTATTGGCATGAGGAATGGCTTGAGAAAAAGATGAATATGCCGAAAGAGAGCTATCAGCCCAACGGTTTGATTCTTGCATATCCTGTGATTACAGCGGGAGAGTTTGCACATAGAGGTTCTTTTGAGAATGTAATGGGCAGCAAGGCTAAGACAGGTGATGAGGCAACAGGATTAAGCGGAGCAGAGCTTGAGGCAAAGCTTAGTCTTGAGAATCAGGTGACAGATAAGGTTCCGCCGGTATTTATGTGGCATACCTTTGAGGATGGAGCGGTTCCGCTTGAGAATTCGTTACTCTTTGCAATGGCACTGCGCAGAGCTGGTGTTAGTCTTGAGTATCACGTATTCCCTAGAGGTGGTCATGGCTACGGATTGGCAAACAAATTGACTGTAATGCCTTCTCTAAAGGAGATTGACCCACAGTGTGAGCAGTGGATGAGTCTTTGTAAGAACTGGATTAAGTATACCTATATGGAGAAATAAAAAATGCGCGTAAGCGCATTTTTTATTTCTCAGGGTACATCCAACCCTTATATTCAAGTATGGAGAGCTTCTCCTGATTCTCCTTGGCAAGGAGAGTCTCATTACGGTAGTTACGAGGTGTAATCTGCATCACATCCATAAAGTGACGGTTGAAGCTAGAAACAGAGCGGAACCCCACCATTTCTGAAATTTCCAGGATAGAAAACTCTGTACTTCTTAAGAGATTACATGCCTTGTGAATACGGGTATTGTTCACAAAGTCCAAAGGGCTGGTTCCCATGATGGAATGGAAAAGTCTTCGGAAATGTGTTGGACTAAGACGGCAAATGTCGGCAAGATAATTGATGTCGAACTGCTGTGCAAAATTGTCTTCGATGTAGTCCAAAACCGGCGACAATACCATGGCATTGTCGGGAGGGTGGTCAGTAAGCGTAGCTTCCTGGCCACCCTCACTCTGTATTCTATGTAATTCTATACATAAAGATAATAGAAGCCCTGTTGTGCTCATTTGGTAATGAGGACGTTTCTCTTCTAATTCCTGAATGATTGTAGTCGTAAGCTGATATACCAGCGGATAAGTATCCCTGCTTAAAATATGCTTATATTCTTTATAAGCAGAAAGAGACAGGTCAAAACCTCTTGAGAAGTTGGGTGCCATATTACGGAATAATTCACCTGGGTCTATAAATAAGTAAGACCAGTGGCTCTCTGTGCCGGGTGAACTATATGTTGTGTGCGGAATGTTACGTGGTACACAGGTAATATCGCCCTCTTTAAAATATAGCGGTTCCTGACCATTAAACTTCATATAGCCGCTCTCTGAATGACATATTCCTATTTCCAAGCAATTATGAAAGTGCAGATTCTTACTTGGAATGTTGGAAATCTTCCAATGATCACCTGATAAAAGCAACACAGGAAAATCATAAGGTAGATAATAGTTTCGGTATTCTGCGATACCGGATTTTGGCTTTGACATGTAAAAATACCCCCTCGTCCATGTTTAAATGGTCATTTTTGCAAAGAAAACATCATTATGTGAACACAAAAAACGAGTAGCTTTCAAAAATAACCAAGTGAAGCCATGTCTACACACAATAAATCTTCCTTAAAAAGAAATATATTCCAATGAAATTAAGAAAAAAATATTATGTAATAGACAAAATGCATATCAAAATGGCTTAAACCATAGTTAAAATATGCAGTTATACCATTCATCTCAAAATGGAGTATAACATAAATGGTTATTTTTGCATAGTATTTTTTGAAGTCTGGAGAGAAAAAGACAAAAAAATGTATAATAATAGACTCATAAAAGCCAGTAAACTATACAAAATAACGATATAGGGTTTTGGTTGGGAGGTTTCACAAGTTATGAGTAAGGCAAAAAAAAGTGGCAAAGAAATTGTCACAACAGTAAGTTGGAAGAATGCATTTAAGAGAGACTGGCAGTTGTATCTTATGTTATTATTCCCGCTTATCATGGTATTCGTATTTAACTATGCAGCATATCCGGGATTGCGTATGGTATTTATGGATTACAAACCGGCGAAGGGTTACGATGGCAGCGAATGGGTTGGCTGGGAAACATTTATTAAGATTTTTAAAGATAAGGATTTTATCAAGGCATTGAAGAATTCAATTATCTTTAACTTTGCAAATCTTGCAGTTACATTCCCGGTGCCGATTATTTTGGCATTGATGCTCAATGAGCTTCGTTATCCAAAGTTTAAGAAGGTAACACAGACGATTCTTTATCTTCCGCATTTCCTTTCATGCGTTATTATCGGAAGTGTTGCATATACAATGTTTAAACCAACTACAGGTTTGGTAAACGTGGCTTTGATGAATCTTGGATTGATTGAAGAAGGTATCCCGTTTTTGACAGAGAAGTGGCACTGGGCAGTAACCTATCTGATGGTTGGTGTATGGCAAGGTATGGGATGGGGAACCATTATTTATCTTGC